>CAYWMQ010000012.1:0-6778 GCA_964459635.1 uncultured Candidatus Saccharibacteria bacterium
TCTCGGCATTACAGGAAATAGGCGCAAGCGTGAAGATGCGGTGCGCCACGTGCTTGATGCGGTATCAAGGTTTACCGCGGGCATACTGCTTCGCTGGATATCGTATCATCGGCTTTCACCTCAGCATGCGTATCTGCACGAGCCAACGGACTACCCTTCACTTGTGTACGACCTCATGGAGCCGTATCGGGGGTACGTGGAAAAAATTGTGTACAACGCACTCAAGGCAGCGATAGCGGACGGAGTGGACGACAAAGAGTGGGTGGCATACGCTATTGCACATGTTGAAGACTATCTTGATGAAGTGGTGTACGTGGAGGCCACTAGGCAGCTTGTGACGTTTCAGGAACTCATGCACGGATCAATCCTTGCACTTCGCGCATACTTTCTAGGGGAAGCATCACGGTATATCGTGCCGGTGCCCGGCAAGCCGAATGGGGGGCGTCCGCGCAAAGTTGGATACAAGCTGTACGGCAGGTCGGCCGGCAAAACTGACTTTTGGGCGGTATCGCGCACGATGTATGATCGGCAACAGAAGAGGATGAAGCCAGAATAGTTGCCGGCTGCTACGTAGCGTGTTACGTAACACTGTTTCCCATGCCCCTCCCCCTACCGCTTCCCCTCTTTGGTTTGACTTGCTCTGCGCGAGACTGCGCCACCATTTCGCAAGCGCATTATGTTCGACATCGTAAGTCAAACATGTGTAGCGGTGGGTTTGTTCCATCTACGTAGCACACAGATCCTTATACCCTCCTCCATTCATCCCGCGCTTCGGGCTTCTTCTTCTTAGACGGCCACAGAATAATCAAGATAGAGATGACGAGGTACGGCACCGCGAAAAGCCAGGTGCGCGGGGCCGGGCCCGGGTTGGTGAGGTCACCGAAGAAGCCGCGCAGCTGTACCAGCCACATTGCGCCCGCGAGCCCTAAGGGGACGTACGCAAGTGAAAACCACAACCAACGCTTGAGGTTGTCATCGTGAAAGACACTCGAGAGGAGCGAAAGGAGGAGGAAGATGAGGCTGAAGTAAAGCGTTGGTATGCCGATATACTCGACTTCTCGTGAATATGCACACTGGGCAGGCCCATGGCAAAAGTAAACGGTGATAAAAAAACAAAATAAGGCAAGTACAGCGACGCCCATCGCAATACGCTTTATTCTCACGGCTCGAGTAATAGATTCGGAAATCATACCTTATTGTTAATGTGAGTAATTACCTGTATGTACGTCGCGCCCTCTTCAGTACTCACAGTACCTCGCGCCACAAGTAACTCAACATAGCGCTCTGTGACCTGAAGCAGTATTTTGAACGCACGCGTGTGGCGCCGCTCTGCAAGCATGCGAAGAGTTTTGAGGTGCGCTTCAAAACCTTTTCGTTCCTTGTGCGGAAGTCGCATGGAGAGCGCAGCAAGCACGTCCAAATACTCCGCCATACTCATTTCACGCTGCATACCAAGGTTCAAGTCTACAGTTCCATCGCCATTTGTATCAACCCGCAGAGCGCTCACGGTGCCGCTTGCCACGGTGGTGCTAGCGCGAAGTGTAGGGGTTACAGGTATATCGTGAACCGAAAGAAGTACGTGCGCTTCGTCGTTCTGCACTTTCTCCATTATAAACGTAAACGTGCCAGTAGCAGTGCCCTCAAGCGCAATACTGTACGTACCATCGGCAGGGACGCCCAAGTATTTTCCCTCCCCAAAGCGCATGGCGTAGCCGCCGGGTATCGGAGCCTCTCCCGTCACATCTGCATTGCTTGAGACCGCACGTCCTTCTTCATCTACTACAGTTACTTCTACCGGTGATAACACTCGTATCCGCAATGCGGTGTTTGCATTGGACGGCTGTGGTTTGTTGCTGAAAACACGTGGTGGGAGCTGCGCGTTCAAAGCGATACTTTTTAACAATAGCTCTATCGTTTGCTTCACAGGTGCAGTTCGCATAATTTCGGCGTGTCCTGGGCCAAGACCGGTCGCTTGCTTTTGATACGTAAAAAGGTTGACATAGTAGCTTCTCCCCGTATCCGCACTTGCCCATACCACCGTACCATCCCCCTCTGTTGTAAACACAGGCTCATAGTCCGGCGTTAAAAGTTGTCCACAAGACACGCGTTTAAAGTACCAGTTCCGTTCGCATATAGTCTGCGTGCGTGTCACGTAACGGATACCCTGTATCGTATCCAACCCCCACCCAACTATATTAGTGAGCCTCACATGCTCGGGTGCTTGCCATTCATCAAGGGACTGATGCGCAGCTTCCGCGCCACGTAAAAGCGAAGGAATGGCTTGCTCGGGCCTTAGCGTGTCTTGTGTGTCCGGGCGCGCGCGGTACGCCCCTTCCATATAGGCTTGTAGCTCGCCAAATGTCTCAATAGCCTCGCCAAAACGTGTACGTTCCGTTGCTTGCAGTGCGCCGTCCGAAAAAGTAATCGTCGGGGCCGCGACTTTATTCAGGTACGCTGCCGAAGGCAGAAGCCCGTACGCGCCCGGCAATGTTCGCGCGATAGATCGGGCGTCCGCGTTATTGATGAGCGGACCGTACGATGCCGGAATGCCTTGTCCCTCCCCGTGGAGTATAGACGCGACCGCCTTCGGGGTACCGTAGTGCGGCACCGCTACCATAATCATTTGGTCTACGAGCGCATCTTTTTCTTCCTGTGCCAAGACATCCACGAGCGCTTTCGCCACCAAGCCTCCGTTGCTGTGTGCGAGGAGCGTAACGCGTCCGGAGTCGGACCGTTCGGCTATGGCGGCCACCGCGTCTCGCAGCCGATAGGTACCGCCACCCGCAACAGGCACCTCCATACGCGCTACCTCTTGCACATCGTAGCGCCAGTCATACCGCAGGGCTCCCCACGAAGCGATAGCACCGGCTTCAACCAGCGTGTCCATGAAATCCGCGAAATCACCGTACATGTCCACACCCGCAACACTCCGCACAATGTCAGTAGCGTACACCGTGTCGTCGTCACGCGGCCTCCCATCTTCTTTAAACAAAAGCTGCTGCTCGTAATCGCCTACGACTGGCGGCCAAACACGCTGCCGGTTCCACTGTCCGCTTGGCACCACAAGCTCCGTGGCTTGGAAGCCGGGGATGAACGCCACGGACGAGTACCCCGTGCGAAATGTAAATGGAGCGCCGTCCGCATGCGATGCAAGCGTAAGGGAGGTATCAGATGTGTTTGCGCTAAACGCATACGTATACTCACCCTTAGGAAACGTGGACGCAGCACGGTACTGCTCGCCGTTTGTGTAGTCGCCATCGCGTAGTGCCTCGGGCGCAGTACTATCTTTGGACATAAAGAGCGTCGTTGTACGCAGAGGCGTAGCGCTCGGTACAGCTCTGACCGTGACATTGGTCGGCTGTCTGTTGCTTGAGTCCGTATACACGACCGCAAAGTAGAATGTGTCACGGTCTGCAATTCCGCGCTCGGGGTTTGGGCCGGAGGATACCACCCCGCGGGATCCCATGTACGGCTCTGTGGAAGCAAGTGCGAGGGTCGGAGCACCGCCTGCCGCACTAACGGTCGCCCGCACGCGCAACACCCCTTCTGCCGTATCTGCAAATGCGCGTCGCGGCCCGAGATAAGTAGGGCGTGGCGGTGGGCCAACAGTGAGGTCACAGGCGAGCTCGCGTCCCAGTAGTGACTCCGGAAACATACTGTCCGCGAAATCACCGGTGCACGCGGTACCCACACAAGGGACATGTATTGAAAGAGTATGTGTGCGAGCAAGCGTGGCCGGTGCCTGCAATACTCCCCCGTCTTCATTTACAGATAGATACGCGCACAGGAAGTTGTCCGCAGCCCAGCCTTCGTAGTCGTACTCCGTACATATACCCGCTTCCTCATCCCATGTGGCGCAGTGGTCTTCCTGTGCCCATGGTATAAGAATGGAGTACTCCGTGAGATAGGTATAGTCACCGGCACCCGCACGCACCTCAAAGGGCACAGACGCGAGAGTGCCTGCTTGCACGTCCACTTCTATGGTGCCCGGCTCTACGGTGAAGCTATGTGGGACCCACTCGTCGCCACGGAGAACCTTGTCGCCTGGCACATAGCTAAGCATCAGGAAAGTCAATGCAAGACCTGTACACAAGCTGACACGGATGGCCTTTTGCATGCATGCATTGTAGGCGGAGCAGAGCAGCTTCACAATCTTTCCTCTCCACCGTCAGCGTGTTGCTGACAGCGGTGGCACCCTGCTACGTAACACCGTCTCCTACCTCTTCCCCTCTGCGGGCACGTCTTTGCACAGGCCGAGGCGTGAGAACGCTGACTAAAACACGTGCGCCGTTTTTGTGTTCTGAACCGCAGCAAAAAAACACAGCAGCACTCACTCTGTCCACCTGTACGTCTATGAACGGCCGTTCATAGACGTACAGCACCTCACCCTGCGGTATACTGTACCGTATGGCACGCAAGAGATTGGGCACGAATCAACAAAAAGTACTGCTCCTGCTTCGTGCGGGCGTGGCGCTCTCGCTTATGAAAGCGACCGGTGTGAAGCGACAGACACGCGTACTCCACGACATCGCGGATGAGTGGCGTATGCTAAACCGTATCGCGCTAGAGCGCAGCATCGAGTCGCTCTATCGCTCAAAGCTGGTGAAGCGGAAGGTTCACCAAGATGGCACCGTCACACTCGTTCTCACTGAGGCCGGCATAGAGCGCGCACTGCGGTATGACCTTGCTAAACTCTCAATCGCAAAGCCGAAACGCTGGGATGGTAAATGGCGACTGGTCATGTACGACATACCGGAAGATGAGCGGGACCTGCGCTTGGAGCTACTTCGCAGGCTCAAACATCTCGGCTTTGTTGAGCTACAGCATTCCGTGTTTATCCATCCATATGAGTGTAAAGATGAAATAGAGTATCTCATAGAGGTGTACGACGCCCGTACGTATATACGGCGGCTCGTGGTAGAGGAGATAGACACGCCCGAACCACTCCTTAAGCACTTCAACCTGCGAACGCACCGCGCGTAACCGTGAGCAGTACGTAGTCGTGTGCCCCTGTGCTGCAGCCACGTTGCCTCGCGCTCTGTACGTCTATGAACGGCCGTTCATAGACGTACATGTGGGGTGTGGGGCATGCGCGCTTCTGCTAAGCAGAGCGCGGACGCAACCGCTCGACAATGCGGGATAGACGTGGAAACGGTAGGCACGGTAGTGCCTTGTTACGTAGCATATTACGTAACACCGTCTCCTACCTCTTCCCCTCTGCTGCGGGCACGTCTTTGCACAGCCCAAGCCGTGTGAGGGCGTCTATGTACGCGTGGTACGTGATGACATACTGCGCATGGCTCCATGTGAGCGGCGTGGCGGAGATGTGCTCGCCGGTGTGCGGATGAAGCTGCTCGGGCAAAAGGCCCGTGGGGCTTGCGTGTCGCAGCACCCAGCGCAGCCGCTCAAGCGGCAGCGTGAGGTCGCTCGCCTTCTCCGCGCTGGCCAGCTCGTACTCCGCAAGCCAGAGCGTGGTGAGTATCCAGGGGTTGCCCGGCACATCGTCTGCGGCTCGAAAGTAGTGGTCACCTTCGTAGCGCGCAATGCCTCCCACGCTCGTCTGAATGGTGAGCCGTTCCTTCACGCGCTCATACATGGCAGTGAGCCGTCTGTCTTCAAGCGGCAGTATCCCGTAGCGAAAGAGGCCGTAAAACGCGGACACGTCGATCGTGCGATCTTTCTCACGCTCCAGCGTGCCCGGCCGAAGCGCCTTGAGCGCAATACCATCCGCGTCTATAAGCTGCGTCATAATGCCGTCACGAACCTCTGCAGCGGCACTTGCCCAGCGCGCCCGCGCCACTTCTTTCCCGAGAAGCTTTGCAAACTGAGCTGCGGCTTCAAGCGCCGCCGTCACTGTGCACGCAGTGTACGTAAAGGTGCCAAGCTGCTCTTCCCACAGATCATGCGATATGAGCGGTAAGCCATTTTCTTTGTCGCGATACTTGGTGAGAAAGTCTGCCGCGCGGCGTATGTACGAATTGTACAAGCCCTCAATAAACTCCACATCGCGCGTGAGCTCGTAGTGTGCCGCGAGCGACACGAGCGTGGTCGCCGTTTCGTCTTCTTGTATCGGTGGCTGCGCCCTACCCTCGAACACCCACGGATGCCACGAACTCCCGAGCGATCGGTCGGGCCTGTACTTGTGCAGCAGGTAGCCTTCGTCCGTAATGACCTCCTCCCAAAAGGCGTGCTGCCGCGCGGCGCTTGCAGTGTGGCCCGCTCGTAAGAACGCCAGCGTCGTATAGCCCGCATCGCGCGGCCATGAGTAACAGTACGTGTCGCGTCCCACCTGCAAAATGGACGAGTCGGTGGACGCCACTATGGCGCCATGGTTGTCGGTGTGCGCGCGCATGATGAGGAGCGAGCGTTTGTAGAGGTCGGTCAGGTCTTGCTCGAGCCCGCACGTCGCCATTTCACGCCTGTTGACCCAGGCTTCCCAGAAGTCGGTGGTGGTGCGCATGAGGTGCTCGGGACCGCGTGTGCGTATGTCGCGGTGGAGCCGTGCGACGCGCCGGTACGTGTGAGATGCGAGCACCCAGTACGACACCTCTTCTGTACCGTGTGGTGCAAGGCTCAGCGTGAGTCCAAGCACGGAGTCTACCGTGCCGTGCTCTATGGCGCACTTCGAGAGCACGCCGTCTTCGGCGTCGCGCCAGGTGCCTTCGCGCCCCTCCGTACCCAAGAGACCGATGCTGTAGTCGTCGAAAAAGCCGGATTGTGTGCGGGCAGAGATGAGAAACACGCGGCGGCCTTTGTAGTGGAGGATAGCCTGCTCTTC
>CAYWMQ010000012.1:6878-16458 GCA_964459635.1 uncultured Candidatus Saccharibacteria bacterium
TTACTGAGTACGAGGGAGCGGGACATAAACTGGGGAATGGGAATGCGTATGGGAATGGGGACGACGGTCACCCACCCGCATGTATCGTCCGGGTATTCACACGTGCGCCACGTATCGCGTCACGTACTCGGTTGACCGGCTAGGCAAGCGCGCGCATCTTACCCCTGGCACTCCTCTATGGCCGCTATCGCCGCAAGGCGGGACGTGGCCTTTTCGAGTCGTGTCGCACACTCTTCGCAGCTCAAAGCTTCGCGCACCCAACGGGCAAAGTCGTTGCGGTCACCCGGCACGTGGTGCATATACTGCTCGTCGCTCATCAAGCGGAGCGCTTCGGCAAGCTCGTCGAGCGTGCTTACGATGGGGCCGTAGTTGACCCAGAAGCTTTCGTCGGGCGCGCACATCGCCTTGCATGTAGCGTGTGACTTTGCGGTCTTACCCGCACGCGTCACGGGCACGCGCTTTTTCACCGGTGCGGCTTTTTTCGCTGCGGCGCTTTTCACCACCGGCTTCTTCTTTGCGGCCGGCTTTTTCGGAGCGGGGGCGTGTCCCGCCGCAGCCGTTGCTCGCTCAACCTTTACTTTTACTGTTGGCATAGAGTTTATGATGTTAGAGCTGTTAATACGTTACGTGCTTTTCTTCTCACCTTACCCCAGGGACTTAAAAGGGGCGGCTTGCTTTGCGCTCGAAGGCGCAAGTCATTGAGAACGTTCATGTATGCGATGAATGCCTCGTAGGGCGACTCATACGGCGAAAAATATTTGTGCACATCACCATCCTGCCACCACTTCGTACACATGTAGTAGAGGTGGTCGGAGGTGGAGAGCCGCCGCCAATCGCGCAGCACAGACGGGTCTGCGGAACTCTTCACATCGCTCTCAAGCGCGTAGTGCGCGCGCAGTGCATCATGCTGTATGGGGTTGGAGAGCCACGCGGAAAGGTCGCGCTCCACATCCGCCCACGAGACATAGTGCGGGGCATCCAGCTCACCCACGCTCTTGTATTGTGAAAGTGCTTGCGTGGGCGTCACAAAGGAATTGTCCGGGTGCTCCAACACCGCGGCCGGCAGTGCGCGAAGGAAATCAAAAATGCCCGTGTCTTCCCATTGGTGCTCACCAAAGGTCTCATAGTCCATGAAAAGGTTTACCACATGTCCGTCGCCGTTGTGCGCGTTGACCCACTGTGCAAACTTTTCCGCGGTAAGCGGCCACTCTTCCCAACCGCGGTTGGAAAAGCGAAACGCAATATCGTCGGAGAGTTTGTAATGCTTGAGAAGAAGTTTAAATGCGGGGTCGTTCTTGGCATGGTACACGTACGTGGGCTTGCGCCAGCCCAGAAGGTGGTCGGCCCCCTCGGCGAGCATGCCGAGGTACCCCATGTCGGCGACCTGCTCGGCTATATCGTTGTGGTATATGAGCTCGGTGTTGCGAAAGACGTATGGTCGTGCGCCGAAAAGCTCGCGTACTTTGTCTGCGTGCATGCGCACCTGCTCGCGAAACTCTGCAGGCGAACGCAGGAACGCGAGTGAATGATAGTACGTTTCCGCCAAGAGCTCGACACGCCCCGTATCAAACAAACGCTTGAACGATTCAATGACCTCGGGCGCGTACTCCTCAAATTGCTCCAGTGCGATGCCGGAAATGGAGTACGCGATACGAAACTCCGGGTGCTTTTGGAGAAGCTCCAGCATGACGGCGTTCGCGGGCAGGTAGCTCTTTTGCGCAACCTTGCGAAGCACGCGCGCGTTGTTGGTGTCGCGCTCGGCTTCGTCATTGAAGTACTCGTGGTCGGCGCCAATATCGAAAAAGCGGTACCGCTTGATGCGGCGCGGTTGGTGTACCTGAAAGTAGAAACAAACAGCGCTCATGGTGATGGATGGTGCCCTGCCTATGCCCGCAGACGTGCGACACGCGCTCTGCTCCACGCCTGCACAACCTTATCATATATAGTACCGCACGCACGTGCGGCACGTCTCCACACTTGTCCCCGTGCTTCTCGCTCACCGCTTGTTGCGAGCGTGACACGCAAGCTGGCGTGGTCCAACACTGCTATCACCTGGCTCGCCATCTCCTGCACATCCCAGAAGTCGACCTTGAGCGCGTTTTTCACCACCTCTGCCACACCCGACTGCTTGCTCACGAGGACCGGTGTGCCATTGAGGAGCGCTTCAAGCGGCACGATGCCAAAGGGCTCTGAGACGGACGGCATCACCACGAGGTCCGCTTTGCCGTAGAGGCGGGCAAGCTCCTGGTTGCGCAAAAAGCCCGTGAAGAGCACCTTGTCGCCCACCCCGAGGTACGCCGCGCGGTCGATCATTTGTTTACCCATGTCGCCCGAACCGGAAATGACGAAAAGCGTCTTTGGCCTGTGTGCGAGCACCTTGCGCGCCATTTCGAGAAAGTAGTCCGGACCCTTCTGCAGCGTAAGCCGACCGACGAAGAGCACCACACCCCACCCCTGTGCACGCAGCTCATCCACCACGCGCTCCGCTTGCGAGCGCGTGCGCGGATCTTCCGCGACCACGCCGTCATCTGGATCGATGCAGTTGTGCACCACCTCTACCTTGTCCGGGTCGACGCCGTACCGATCGACGATGACCCCTTTTGTGTACTCAGACACCGCAATGATGCGGTCGGCCTCGTACATGCCGCGACGCTCCACGTCGTACACGTTTTGGTTTACGGAGCCAAAGCCGGTTCGGTCAAACTCGGTGGCATGCACGTGCGCGACGAGCGGCACGCCGAGTACACGCTTCGCCGCGATGCCCGCCGGGAAGGACAGCCAGTCGTGCACATGTATCACGTCGGGGTGTTCGCGGAGCGCGATCAAGGGCGAGCGGGCCGCGTACCGAAGCACCTCGTCGTAGAGCGAAGGACCATACTGGAGCTCTGGGTACTCACCACGCAAAAACGCGAGCGACTCCTCTGTGATGTAGCCCGAAGCAAACGCGCGCGCCTGAGTGGCGTCGAGGGGGTTTGCTTCATCGGCAAAGACCATGCGCGCGCCTGTCTGCGCCACCTCAAACTTGCGCGGTAACACAAAGGTGACCTCGTGACCTTCCTCCACGAGCGCACGGGTAAGCCCGTAGCAGGCCACACCGAGTCCCCCACTGTTATGAGGCGGGAACTCCCAGCCGTACATTAATATACGCATTATGAAAAGGAGCGCGGCGAGCTACGAGCATAGCACGCGTGGGTACCGCGCATAGCTTGAGTATACACTGTATGCGAACAAGAAAACGGCTTGGAATGTGCATAACTTACGTAAGTCCCCGCTCTTTTGCTGCAGGGACTGGCGTGTTGCGTTTTTTTGTGCTCTACTTGTGCGCAGACGCCCGATCCTGGGCTGGAAAAGGGAGACGACCTTGGCAGTCGATAAAGTATTAAAAGCGGCACGAATGGCACCACGCTTCGCCCCCTTCGGCGTCGGTGCGGCGTTTGGGCTTGGACTCGCTGCCGCTGCGGCGACAGGCTTCATGGTGTGGACTTTAATTAAACAGTCCACATGGGACGAATTCCGGGAGCGCTCGGAAGCAGACCGCCGCGCTGCGGATGGCGAATCGGAACGGATGGGTCGATAAATCGCACGCGCAGACAGCGTAAAAAAATCGCGGCTACCCAAAAGGTAGCCGCTTTTCGTATAGTTTAGGGCGAACGTGGTGTTATACTACCTGTAGCTTGGCGTATCGGTAAACATACGAGGAATGCTGATGGACACTACCTTCATCCACACCACCCGCACATTGCATACACTGCTCGACATGGGAACTGTTGTAGGCATTGCCTGCACACTGGGAATGGGAATTTGGGCAACGTTCTGGCTGCATCGTCTTCATCTGGAACGTTTCTGAAAACCTGACTATACAGACGCACGGCTGTCCTAGGACAGCCGTGTTTGCGTTCGCGGTGAACAGGTCGCTACCCCACCACCTTCCAGCCGTCGGCGAGGAGCGCCTCCGCCTTTTTGTATTTCATTTCCTTGGTCTCCGTGCCGTTTGTGATGCGCACGATGTCATTGCGCCCGTACGTGCGGTCACTCTTTACCGGCGCCTGCACACCCGCCTCCCCACTCGGCACGGCGCGCTGTGCGCGCTCAGCATCGCGCTTCATCCTCTCTTGCTCGGTGGCAAACGCCCCTGCCCCGAGCTGGGGCAAGGCTTCTATCACGCGCGCGCGTATTCCCGCCTCAAGCGCATGGAACATACGCAAGCCCTCCTTGCGGTACTCCACAAGCGGGTCACGCTGGCCGTACGCGCGCAGGTTCACGCTGCTCCTAAGGTGCTCCATTATTTCCAAGTGCTCCAGCCAGAAGAAGTCTATCGTTTGCAGCAAGAGGCGTCGCACGGCGCCGTAAAACTCATCATCCCCCACCGCCGCTTTACGCGCCGCCACGGTGTCGCCAAAGCCATCCTCACGCGTCGCACAGTCCGCCAAAAACTCATCAATGGCTACGCGGTCCGCTTCGAGGTATTTCCTTCGCACTTTATATATAGCCTGCCGCTGGTGGTTGAGCACGTCATCAAACGCGAGCACGCGCTTGCGCGAGTCGAAGTTGAAGCCCTCGATGCGCTTTTGCGCTGTTTCAAGCGAGCGCGTGATCATGCCGTGCTGTATGGGCTCATCTTCGGCGGTCGTAGCCTTGCTCATAACAGACCGTATCATCTCATTGTTGCCGAATACGCGCATCAGGTGGTCGTCGAGCGACACAAAAAACTGTGTCGTGCCCGGATCACCCTGGCGGCCCGCGCGACCGCGCAGCTGATTGTCGATACGGCGCGCCTCATGCCGCTCCGTGCCAAGCACAAAGAGCCCGCCAAGCCCTTTCACCTCTTCGCGCGCCTCCGCGCTCGCCGGGCTACCCCCGAGCTTAATGTCGACGCCGCGTCCGGCCATGTTGGTAGCGATGGTGACGGCTCCTTTTTTGCCCGCCTGAGCAATGATTTCCGCTTCGCGCTCGTGGTTTTTTGCATTGAGGACCTCGTGCGGCACCCTCTCGCTCTCAAGGTACCGCGAAAGCTCTTCGTTCTTCTCAATGGATGCCGTACCTATGAGCACAGGCTGGCCTTTTTCATGCAGCTCCCGCACCGCGCGCCCGATAGCCTTGAACTTTCCCTTCTCGCTCAGGAATATGAGGTCGTTCAAGTCGCGGCGCTGCGTTGCTCTGTTCGTGGGTATGGTAATCACGTCCAGTTTGTACACGCTGTAGAACTCTTCGGCGGACGTTTCTGCGGTACCCGTCATACCCGCGAGCTTTTCGTACATGCGGAAAAAGTTTTGGAACGTAATGGAGGCAAACGTGCGACTTTCGCGCTGCACCGCCACACCCTCCTTTGCCTCCACCGCTTGGTGCAGCCCATCCGACCAGCGACGACCCGGCTGCATGCGCCCCGTAAACTCATCCACGATGACCACTTCTCCATCCTTCACCACGTAGTGCCTGTCGCGCTCATACAGGGCACGGGCACGCACCGCCGTTTCAAGGTGGTGCACGTACTTGATGCCTGCGTCCGTATATATATTGTCTACACCGAGCAGCCGCTCCGCTTTTTCAATACCGCTATCGGTGAGCTGTATCGCGCGCAATTTTTCGTCCTTTGTGTAATCCTCGCCGTCGGACATGTGCCGCGCAATGTCCGCGAAGCGGCCATACAGATCTTCGGACTCAGCTGCAGGCGCAGAAATAATGAGGGGCGTACGCGCTTCATCTATAAGTATGGAGTCCACCTCGTCGATGATGGCAAAGTGATAGCCGCGCTGACGCAGAGAAGAGACTTCGTACTCGATATTGTCTCGCAAGTAATCAAACCCGAACTCGTTGTTCGTGCCGTACGTAATGTCCGCCTCGTACGCTTCGCGCCTCGTGCACGGTCGCAAGAAATCGTACTGCACGCGAAATGAGCCTGTTTCATCGCGCGCCTCGTCTTCTTTGGAGTCTTCTTTAATGCTCGGGTCGTACAGGTATGATGCCTGGGAGTTGATGACACCGACTGACAGGCCGAGAAAGCTATACACCTGCCCCATCCACACAGCATCGCGGCGTGAAAGGTAGTCGTTGACGGTCACCACATGCACACCCTTTCCCGTAAGTGCATTGAGGTACGTGGGCAGCGTCGCCACGAGCGTTTTACCTTCACCGGTGCGCATCTCCGCGATAGCATGCCGGTGGAGCGCCGCACCACCCATGACCTGCACGTCGTAATGACGCTCCCCCAAGAGCCGCTTGGCTGTCTCGCGCACCACCGCAAAAGCTTCGGGTAGTATGGCATCCACCGTCTCGCCCTTCGCGAGCCTTTCCTTGAACTCTGCCGTCTTGGCTCTCAGTGACTCGTCAGAAAGTGGCGCAATTTCGGCCTCTTTTGCGTTTACTGCGGCTACCACGCCGCTCAGGTCGGCAAGCGCCGCTTTGTTGGTGCTGTTCTTGAATACCTGTTTCAACGAGAACATGGGGCGATTGTAACACTAAACACGATACTAATCTACGAATGAGTACTAATGCTGCGCATGCGGGACGCGCGGGCATGGGAATCCCCCTTCGCTCCCGATGCGTCGTGAGCTTCGGAAGGACAAGTGGGAATGTGGACGCGTCGAGAAGGGACTGCTCACCTTTTCTCTGCGCTTCGCGATCGGCCGCATGACGGGATCAAAAGCACAAAACCGCGCATGCGCGGTTTTGTGAAAATTGAAGAGAAGACGACGACTACTTCTTCTTCGCAGCCTTCTTCTTTGTTGCCTTCTTCTTAGGAGCAGCCTTCTTTGCTGCCTTCTTCACAGCCTTCTTCTTAGGAGCAGCCTTCTTTGCTGCCTTTTTCTTTGCTGGCATGGTAGTAACAAATTTATAGGTGAAGTAATGAATGACGTCGACCGAAATTTTTTTCATGCGTAATGAAAAAAATTACACACGTCATTTCTATGTCTCTATTATTGCGTTGAAAAAATATTCTCACAATGAAAAAATAATTTTCTTTGTGGATAACTTTCAAAAAGTTTTGTGAAGCAAAAAAGTTTTTTCAAAAAATAAGAACGCGTTTCGCGTTCTTATTTTTCTGCGCTGTTCTTTGCGTTACTCGTTACTCGCTCGTAACGATCCGCACTTCGGGCTCGATCGTAATCGCCGTCTTCGCCTTGATGTCGTGCATAATGTCGCGTGCGAAAAGCGCGAGCTCGCCCGTAGTGCCGCCGCCATAGTGCACTATGCACAAAGGCTGTGTAGGCCATGTACCAAATGAGCCACGGCGCACACCCTTCCAGCCGCACTTCTCCAAGATCCACGCAAGCGGTATTTTTACCGTACCGTTCTCAGCGGAGTGATTGGGTATCGCCTGCCCCAGCATGTGCTCCGCGGCGCGGAGCTGTGCCTCGTCCACGACCGGATTTTTAAAGAAACTGCCCGCTGTGCCAACCTCTCTCGGGTCGGGAAGCTTTTCGCGGCGTATCGCCACTACCGCGGCGCGCACCTCTTGCACCGCCACGTTCTCTCGCCCTTCAAAACGCTCCGCGAGTCCGCGGTATGTGAGCTTCGGCTCGGCTTTCGTATGCAAACGAAACGCAACGCGCGTAATGATGTACTGCCGGCCCCCTTCATGCTTGAAGATACTGTCACGATAGCCAAAACAACACTCTGCCACAGACAAGACGTGTCGTTCGAGCGTCTGCGCATCCAACACTTCAACAGCAGTCGCAACATCAGCCACCTCTACACCGTATGCCCCAACATTCTGCACGGGTGTTGCGCCCACCGTACCGGGTATGAGTGACAAGTTTTCAAGACCCCAAAAGCCCTGCGCCACACTTTCTTCCACAAGCACATCCCAAGACTCCCCCGCCCCGGCCATGACCTGCGCCTCTCCTTCGGTGTCTTCGTCGTAGTCGCGGCCACGTATGCGCGGGACGATGACAAGCCCCTCAAAGCCTTGGTCCGGAAACACGACGTTGCTCCCCCCACCCAGCATGAAGTGCGGCAGACTGCGCTCGCGCGCCCATGCGATGGCCTCGCGCAGCTCCTCCAATGTTTTGGCCTCAACAAAAAAGCGCGCATCGCCGCCGAGACGAAACGTGGTTAGGTTCGATAGAGAAACCTGCTCGCGTACTGCTAAAGCCATAGCATCTACTGTGTCCGCTGTGGAACGCCGGTGCGAAACTCCAAATGAAAAACTTTGAGTGCTGCGGCGCTCCACATCGAACGCAGCAGTACGAGTATAACACGGCTGAGCAAAATGGCACGCGCATACACGCAAATCCCCCTTGTGGGGGGACTTACGCAGTTTTTCATTCTGGAGCGCACTTTACTGCACTCACCTATAAGTATAGCAGATCCGTAGAAAAATGCAAGCCCGCACACATACGAAACCCCGCGCTTAACGCGGGGTTTCGTATGTGTGCGGGCAAGCGGCGTAAGTGGGCGAGTGTCGAGTAGGCGAGGCGCGAGTAGTGTACCGTTCGGTACTCGCTACTCACGCCTCGTAACTCGTTACCTCGTGTCACTTCTTCTTTAGCTCAGCAATGAAGCCATCCATCTGCGAAGCATATTGTGGCTGTTCCTTCTTGATCTTTTCAAGTATCTCGATCGCTTTCGCTTTCTGCCCCAGCCCCGCGTACGCAGCCGCGAGCGACACGCGCTGCTGTATGTCGTCCGGGTTTGCAGTGATGCGCGCTTCAAGCACCGGCACCACAAGGTCGAAACGCTTTGCTTCGCTCCAAGCCTGCATAAGCCGCGTATCATCCAGCGCTGCGGTACCGTACGCCTCAGTGAGCAAGTCCACCGCTTCTTTGTCACGCCCCGCCTTGATCAACGCGTACGCGTACAAACGGCGCGCCTCGTCGTTGCGTGGCACGAGCTCAAACGCCGTTTTGAACGTCTCCACCGCAGCCGCGGTGTCGCCCATAATAAGCTCCGCTTGCCCCCGCTGGTACAGTGCATTCTGCTTTGTGGGGGTAAGCTCCACCGCTTTTTCAAGCTCTGCCCTCGCCAAGTCATACCTACCGGTATTCATGTAGAAATTACCAAGGAAGAGACGCAAGCGCGCCGAGTCGGGATTGCGCTCCACTTCGCGCTTGGTCTCCGCCTCAGCGAGCTGTAAAAACTCATCACGTACCGCAACATCCACCTTCGGCACCTGCGTCACCTGCACCGCGCTTTGCACAAGCTGCTCACGCACCTCCTGTCGCCCAAGCTGGTCGTGTGCGAGCGCATCTTTGTAGGCCGCAAGGGCGCCCGCGTAGTTTTGGTTGCCTTGCGCCTGGAGCGCACGTATCAACTCCTGCGCAGTCAGGATGCCGGGCCTGTTGAAGAATATGACCACGATCACCGCCGCCACAAGTGCTACCGGTACCGCTACGGGCACAAGTGTCTCCTCCGGTATGGTGCGCTTTTCAAAAAGCGGTGGGTGCCCTGCGGTGATACGCGACGCGAGGTAGGCCAGTACCGAGAAGTAGAAGATGTAGCTCACAATGTTGTCGAACACCACGAGATTGTGGAGCAGGTACGCCACCAAGAGGCCCGTCCACAGCGCGCGCTCCGCTACCGGGAAGTCATGCTCACGCTTCGCAAAGAGCGCACGAATGCCCTCGAAGCGGAGCAGTGAGCT
>CAYWMQ010000012.1:16558-21175 GCA_964459635.1 uncultured Candidatus Saccharibacteria bacterium
CGCTCACGCTCGAAAAGGGCTACGAGTATACTCGCCACCAAAATACCGCCCATAAGGCCGATAGCGGTACCGCGCGTCTGTGTCAGAATGAGAACCGCAACATGAACGAGCGCCAAAGCGCCGAGCGCAACTTGGTGCCATATCGTTCCACGCCAGCGCACAATAAGGATGAGGGCGATGAAGATGTGGAAGAGCGCGTAGATGGCGAGGTAAATAGGGTTGCCGAATGTTGCGTCTGCGCGCGGCAGGCTCTGCCCTGCCGAAAGCGCATCGAACACCTGGTTAAGCCCGAGCATCGCCACAATGACGCTCGTGCCGAGTGTGGCATACCAAAACGCGTCCCAGAGCTTTTTCGTGTTCAACATGGAAGTGAGCACGAGGAAGTACGCGAAAAGGTGCACAAGCGCCACATAGCCTTCCATGCGCTCAAAATTGCTCCAGAAGCTCTTGAAAACATTTGCACCCTGCAGGTCGGCCAAACCGACAATGACGAGGAACGCCGCGAGCGCCACCAAAAGCCATGAAAAACGCGGGCGATACTTGGGCTCCACGAGTGCGAGCAGCACCCAGCCCGCGAACACGAGCTCTACAATGATGCGAAATGTGAAGTTTTTGCCGGTTATGTACGGGAAAAACATCGTTTCCGCAACGATGAAGGGGATGATGAGGGGTATGGCGAAGAGCCCGCCCAGTACGCCCCACCTGAGGATGTCTTTGAACATGAGCCCCACTATACCACGCCTATGGCTCACAGAGCAGCCTTGACCCGTGGAATAAGTACTGCGGAGGTGTGAGGCGCAAGTATGGGTATGGGCATGGGTGCCGCAAAAAAGGTGCTTAGCCCTCTTACGTAAGGGGGCTAAGCACCTTTTCTGCTCTCCAGCGGTATGCTGACGTCCCTACATACCGTACAGCTCGCTGTGTGTACCGATGCGCACGAATAATACTACGTCATCTTCAGGTATGTACTCATAGATCGCTCGCACATCACCTGTGACGTCTATACTCCAGCATCCTTGATACTTACCGCTCAACGCGTGCAGCCGGAGTAACGGGTGTGCGGAGTTTACTTCGTACAAGGCAACACGTTCCTTAAATTTTTCGCGCTGTTTGTGCGGCAGACGCTCAAAGTCCTTCCTGAACGAGCGATGGAAGAGAATGTTCATATCGTCTCAAGAAAGGCAATCGCCTCTTTTGCAGACGTGAACGGTCCATCAATATTCTTACCCGCGAGGTAGTCCTTGTGTGCTCTTTCTAGAGACCGTGCCGTCTTCTCATTGGGCACAAGCGGCGTTTCAAAGGTGATCCGCGGCTCGCGCACTATCTGACGCAGGTAGTTGTTCACGATAGCGCTCAAAGGCAGCCCCAGCTCTGCGGCTACTTTTTGCGCCGCTTGTTTCAGCTTTTTGTCTGTTTTCACTGTGAGTAATGCTGTGTTTGTAGCCATATATACATAGTCTATACCAGGTATATACGCTGTCAAGCGCGCCATGTGAAGCTGTACGGAGTGAAAAGGCAGCGCGGCGGAGAAAAGGTGCTTAGCTGTAGCCCTCTTGCGTAAAGGGCTAAGCACCTTTTCTGTATCGCTTCAGCATGACCGATGGCTCGCGTGTGGCCGAAAGTGTAAGCCCACGCATAAGCAACTTCCTACATTACGCCCGCCGAGCTTGATTTTAACTTACCAGCCAAGTCACTGAGGAGTGTCAAATGCGAAGGCAAACGCGCATGCAGTTCTTCCGCAAGCTTTTCGTCGTAGGTATGCACTGAGAGGTTTCGGTCTGCGAGGAGTAGCGGCCAACCCGCATCGTCCTCCACCAGACCAAGCTTGAACGCTTCCTCTAAGCAGCGCCGCGGCGATGCGCATACGATACCTTCTGCTGCCAGATGTTTCTGGAGAGCTTTCCATGCGAGCTCCACACAAAGCTCGAAGCGCTTTATGGCCGCGTCGCGGGCGATCAAACTTTTCGGCTCGGCAAGAGCCTCGCGCAACCGCTCAACAATGTCCGCCAATGATTCGGTCACTTCTTCCATATCACTAGGAAAGGACGATACCCTCCGCAATAGCGCGAGCACGAAAGCGCTCGCCCACGGCCATTAGATCAACAATGTCTATGTGTCGAAGTGTCGGGATTGCATCCACATCGTCACGTATCGATACGTACGTGGCGTGCGGGAGCGACGTAGGGCCCAATATGCCGATATCCACGTCTGACCGTTCTCGAGCCGCACCGCGCGCCCAAGACCCGAAGAGTACCAGTTTATGCTCCGGCCCGAGGTGACGCCGCGCCCGAGCGGCAATTTCTTTGAGAAGCACGTCCTTGTCCATGTACATACTATACCACACGATAATCCGGGGTCACGTGAACTGGAACATGAACAACATTAGGTGCTGTTCAGTCGCATCAGGAGTTCATGCGACACGCAAAAGGCGCTTACTCTGTCGTGGTCAAAAATGATACGTAGCATTTTAGCGCAAGAATACTACGTATCATTTTTTGCACACCTTTTGTGTTTGCGTAGGGCGAGCTACAGCCTGCTTATGAGCTCAGCGAGGAGTCCCTTTAGTACGTCCGCCTTCTCTGCGGGGATGTGGTGCGGCGTTTGGCGCACGAGTGTGAATGCGATACTGCGCAGGATTACCTTCGCTGCCGTCATGTTGCCCTTGCTACGCTTTAGTATAAGCTTTTCGGCCACCTCAAGTCTGCCGTCTATCCACTCGGTAAGCCACCGTGAGAACCCGGCAGTGCGCACGTACATGCGCAGACGCGCCATGAGGTCAGCAGAGGTTAGCTCTGTGCCTGAGGGCTGTGCCGTGACCGTCATATCGACCTTGCCATCGCCGTTCATGTCGTACGCAAGCATTGGTGCCGCATCTTCGGTGAGCACCACGCGGCCGGTACTTTGCGGCCCGACCGGCACATCAGCAAACGTATATGCTCCCCTGCGCGCATCCTCCCCGTCATACAGGTCGCATGCAAGCGTAAAGGTACCCCAGCCGGTGCCGTCGAGTGTCACTTCCGTCGCGCCGTTCCCGAGCATGACGCCCAGGTACTTCACGTCCGCCCACTCTTCGTAGTGGCTGTTTGGCACTTCCGCTTCAAAGGGTCGCCCGAGGTCGGTGGTAGTGCTCGAAAGTACGCCGGTGTGTTTCCCGTCCGCGTATAGGTGCAGGTCTACCGGCGAGTACGCACTCATCTCCGCACGGGGGAACGAGCTGTGTGCACCCATGGTGTTCGCATACAGGGGCGTTACAGGACTGTCCGACTGCGTGAGCGCCCGAATGAGCTCTTGGACCGGAGGGACCGACAGAATAGTCCCGTGCGCAAACGCTTTTTTCTCGTGCTTGTTATAGCCTGAAAGATCCACGTAGTAGGTGCGGTCCGCCTCGCCGCTCGCGGCAGCTCTCGCAAGCACCGTGCCGTCCCCGCTCATGTTGGCGCGCCACTCAGTGCGGAGCTTTGTAAGCTCAATACCGCTTTTCGCACGCTCCTTGACTGCGCTGTAGTGCACGCCCCGCGGCGTCCACAGGCCAGTGCCGACAATTTCGATGACCTTGATCCCTTCGGGTGCCGTCCATACGTCCGCAGCCGCGTGCATGTCACGCGCGCGGTCAAGCAGCGTGCCATTGAGCAGATTGGGATGGAGGTAGCCAAGCGTATGCATCGTACTGCGCGTCCCGGTGTCGCCCTTCAAGAAAGAAGCGAGCTCTTCGTAGGTGCGCAGCGAATCGCCCGCAAGGTCGTTCATAAAGGAAAGCGCGCTCACCGACTCGTCAACCTCCACCACCGGCTCGCTTGCGGGAAGCTCGGCCAGAAGCTCCGCTGAAGGTAGGAGCCCGTATGCGCCGGGCATATTTTGAAGCGTTTTCCGTACGGTCTGCTGGCCGGGCATATCTATGCCGTGCAGGAGCTCGCGTATCGCCTTGGGCGTGCCCTCTTGCGGAGAGCCAACCAACACCACCGTGTCAATTTTTTCCAAAAGAGGGCTGTCGGTGTCCTCCAGATGCCTCAGTATGTTCTTCGCAACGAGGCCGCCGTTGCTGTGCGCCACAATGGTAACCTTGCCCGACGGAGCCTTTGCTGCAAGTGCCTCAAGCTGCGCCACGAGGTACGGCATACCGGTCGCCGGCACTTCCGCGTAGTTTACCCCGCCACTGCTTCGCTCGGCACCGTAGCGGTACAGCTCATCAGTCGCAAGCCTCCAATCGTACGCGAGCGCTTTCCACGCAGGGAGCTCGCCCTGCTCCACCATGTCATCCATAAAGGTAATCCAGTCTTTGTAACCGTCCCCTGCCGTGATAAGGGACGCGAGACCCGTGAGCGGGCGTATCTTGTCCACGATGCCTTTCGCGTAGATCGACTTGCTTATGCTCACGCCTTCTTCCGTAAGAGCCAGAGCGGCAATGGGGCCGTCCTCGATACGCTCCCAAAGCCGCTCCTCCTCACCTTCGCTCGTGCGCGTATAGAGGCGGCTACCCATTATCCCCGGGAGGAATGCTACGGACGATGTTGCAAACTCAGGCTCCGGGTCGATCGTCGAGCCAAAGTCACTGTACGGCAGCCCCTTCCCGCCGTTGTAAAGCCGTGCCACCTCCTCAGCCGTAAGTGCCCTGTTCCA
>CAYWMQ010000013.1:0-6545 GCA_964459635.1 uncultured Candidatus Saccharibacteria bacterium
TGCCAGATGGTTTCAATGACAACGCGCCGCACTTCAGCAGGGTCATCCCCTGCCTCCTCGCAGATGGGCTTCTTGAACAAGGTGATGGTGTCGGGCAAGGTGACCCCTACCCCGTACGAGTCGCCCCGCTCGGTAAGCGGCACGCCGTGGTAGTAGCCAAGAAGTGTCTCCTCTTCCGATAGACCTTCCTCCTTGCGCAGCTCAGCGCTCGGCTCATCCTCAAGCAGGATTGCGACGTTCTTAATTTTATCTCGAAAACGCTCGGGTATTGCGGCAAGGCCTTCCTCGACATACTTTTCCCATGCGAACGATTGCTGCTTTCCCATACGTGCAGCATACGCAACTATCGGGTGAACGTAAACAAAGAAAGAAAACGCGCCGCTCCAAGCGGCGCGCACGTGACAGTCTGTCAGTGGAGGCGAATTACACCATCTTTACCCGCCCATCTGCTGAAATGTGTGCTATAGCCATACCGTGAATCGGTGTAGCCTGCCTTGCTGAACTGCGCCGGATTCGGCGGCAAGAGATAGAACGGTGGGAGATTGAAGCTCCGCTGTAAGTACGGAAACCGTTATTTGCAAGCGTGAGCTTCACGTCCCAGTTGTTACGCATCAGGGCCGTGGAAAAGTAAACACTTGGTACCATCGCGCTCAACTGCGGACCATTTGTAATGACCATGATGCCCGCGGTCACTTCGTCCATCTGAGCGTCCGTCAGTCTGACGTCCGCGCGTGCGTGCGTTGCATATGTGCAAAACACGAAAGCTAGCAATAAAGCGAGGATGCGGCTCATGTCGTACCTCTTCCACTATCGCTTCTACTGGACTAGATGTTCGGTTCCTAATTGTACCAACTTGCTGTGAATGGGCAATGAACGTAGTAACAGAGATTTATATGCGCCATAACATGAACACGGTTTTGTACAAGCCCGCAAGTCATGCGATCATGACGCGACTGCAGGCTGTGCGGAACGTTTTGAAATGCAGAGGCTGTGTGCGATTCACTTCGCGGAACGCACGGTGTGGGCGTTCTGCATGGGGATGACGCCACACGTCCTCAATACGCAATAGGCCGCCCGCACAAAGGCGAGCGGCCGAGAACCTAACGAGGCTCAGCAAGGGTATAGACAGTGTCGCCACAACCCTCCCGTGTGGTCATGTCGACCTGGCGATTGCAGCACAACTGTGCGAGCGCTTGCTGCATTTCGCCCTCAGGCATTTCTTGCTGCTCCGGGCCGTACCTCCTTGCCCGCAACTCCTCCCATGTCATTGGGTTTTGAAAAAGTGCGCTAACCAACTGCATCATTCGCGTCGCCTGCTTAAGAGCCTGCATGCCTCTTGCTCCTCCGATGACTTGGGTGACTTGATACGGTTTGTATTATTGTAACACATATGGTAGACTACGCAAGTCTGCACCGGATGGTCGCGCTCGCGCAAGCGAGTGAGGAAAGTCCGGACACGCGCCGATCTTGTCTGCCGCAGGCAGCAACAAGAGCGAGCGCCCGTCGTAGCTCGGAGAGCGAAGGTGGGCATACAGAGCTCTTGATACTTCTTGTGGCTGACAAGATTGGCAGAATGGTAGCGGGTAACGCCCGTCGTTCGAGCGATCGAAAGAGGTGCGAGCAGAGACGTTTTTGTCCGCAAGGACAAAAACGCCCTGCGAAGCTCTGCCTTCGGGCAGTGTGAAGTAGGGCGAATCGAGCTATACAGCGGTCTATCCTTCTACGCCAAGGCTTCGAAGGACAGCCTCGCTCAAAGCTCGGCTGAAACGGCTAAATCCTTACCTGCGTGCAAGGCCGTGCCACGCACATCGTGCTGCGCACGTTGTGCTCGTATGCGGGGTCCGTATGCGGAATCGGGGCGGCAGCGTAGCTGCCGCAACCCCATTCGCATTCCCATCCCCATACCCGCACATCGCGCAGAGCACGATGTGCGTGGAGTGCCGCTTGAGGTGTGCGGTAACGCGCATCCCAGATACATGGCCATCGCCCTGAGCATGTCGAAGGGTACAGAATCCGGCTTATAGGTGCAGCACACATGACAAACACCCGCGCAAGCGGGTGTTTGTCGCGACGTATGTCAGAACCCGTTCAAGGATATCTTTCGAAGCACCGGGCTACCTGTATGTCATCGTACTTAGGTCGAAGGTGTACGTGGTGCCGCCGGGTGTTTTGACTGTGCCGTCTTTGGCTCCTCCGTCGTCGTATGTCTGGAACGTACCGGCTACCGACTCAAGCGTCACAATACCGTTCTTTTCAGAAACGATCTTCACCGGCCCTGTTTTAGTGGGGGTGGGGAACGTACGGCGAAATGTCTGACCGTCCTGACCCGACGCAAAGAATACGCCCTGCGATGGATCATACTTGTAGAATCCCGCCGCCAGTTCAAACAACTGGCCACGGTAGCGCATGTACATCAAATTGAGATGCAGCATCCGTACCGTTGTGTAATAATGTTCATCAGCCGGTACGTTTGTGACCCCATCGGCAGTGACCTGAACTCCTTCGTTCTGTCGCACGCGACCAACCTGATGCTGTGCGTCTATCTCCGCATCTGTCTTACGCGGTCCATCAGGCGGCCCTGCCGGAGGCGGTTTGAGGCCCTCCATGTATTTCCTCTGCTCTTCCGGCGACTTGTTGCGCCACGCGCAATAACGCGCTTCCATTCGCTCAAGCCCGGGGAGGCTCTTGAGCTTTTCGCGCACAATAGGATTCTGTTCTCCTCCATTGGCTTTCGCGTTTCGCAGAGCCTGTGCATTAGGGTCAAAGCATACCTGGTCGTACGCTAACGCGCCGGCGGTGCCCGCCACCGCGACCACACCAACGACCGCTACAATGGATAGAACGTATTTTTTCTGCATAGTCATTATGTTAGCACGAATAAATGATGTGATGCGGTACCACGCCAGTCACTAATGACGCCACTGGATATCTGTGGACCATTGCAGATTCTGCGCAGTACGCGTATCGCTGTTGAGTTCCGTCCAAAGCTGATTCCACGCTGTCGTCGGCGTGTTTTTCATACCGGTGCATGGATCACTTTCGTTTACACAGGCCCAATACTGGCTCATGGGGCCTTTAATAGGCTCGTACCCGGGCGCACCATACCGCAAGTATCCATAAAGCATTATCCGCTGCCATTGTTTTGCGTTAGTGCCAGCTGAGTTGTATATCTCGGGCAGCGGGTATGCGGGGAGTACACGGTATGATATGTACAACACATCCTCCTGGGTCCAACCGTTGTCACAGCTGCCAGGTGTGGCGGTCTGTGTCCCCGAAGAAGGGCAGCCGTCAGCGGAACCAAAGTTATAGAGGAAATGGGGCGAGAACGGGTCATACGTGCTTGCGTATGCGTCAACCCATGTTCGTGCCGGGCCTGAGTTTGAAAAGTTCGGCTCAAAGTCTATTGCCCCCGCAACGCTCACCCTGTCTGCGTAGCCATATGCGACAAGATCGGCGCCCGTGTTATTGACCATCGTACCCCACGCTATGCCGCTACTTGCTGTACTGGTGCCGAGGGAGCTCAACTGGGCATTGCTCACGCCGAGTGCGATTGTGAGGTGCGACGTGCTGTCCGGGTTTGTTCCGTTGCCATACGCTCCCACGAGATACCCGTACGCAAACCATGCGGCTGTGCTTCGAATGGTGGTAACATCAATAAAGTGGTTATACCCCGACGCGCCGTAAACGCCGTTCTGCACCATCGGGCGGAAGAAGTCCAGCACTACCACCGTGTTCTGCGTGCCGCTCTGCTGCCTGTCCTGCTGGCCGCGCGCGTACCCTTTGAGATACGCCCAGCTTGCAGTCGAGCCGGTGAGCGTGCTGGTCGCTTCGGTTTCCTGTAGTGCCACATACCAGCTGGTGCTCGTAAAGGGCTTTGCTTGTATCGCGAACGCCACGTACCGTCCGGTATAGACCGCCACAGCAGCCGCGACAACACACACCGCTAGTAAGGCGAGCGATTGTTTCATAGGGGAAACAGAGTAATGGTAATGACACCACAATACCCCCCCCCTCAAGACATGCGTCAACATCAGTATCCACTGACGCATGCTCTAGCAAGCCCGCCAAAACATGGCGCTCAAGTTCGGTATATGCGCTTCATTCTTTTGTGCCAAGACCTTATTCACGAACTCACGGTATCGCCGTCAACACGCCCTGCACCCCCTCCACTATCCCATACTTCGCCGCATACCCCGCAGGCACCTCCAGCACATAGAGTGCGGGAGCCTTGGGCTCGAATACCTCCGGATACGACTCGGGTGTGGCGTTTTCCTTTACATCGACCACCCGCATATCCGCGTCAAGCCATATGATGTCTATGGAAAAGCGCATGTCCGGCATCCAGAAACCGTACCTGTCTTCTCGCTCATAGATGAAGAGCATTCCCTGCCCCTCTGCCAGCCGCTCGCGCCCGGACAGGCCTCGGGTGCGCTCCGCGGGGGTACGCGCAAGGAGAAGCACGATCTCCGCGTCTCCTATAGAAAGGGTGGGGGGCACAAGATCCTCGCGCGCCAATGAGGCACCTTGCCCCGGACGCGCATCCGGTGCGCTGCGTGGGGCCACAGCGTAGAGCGCAAGCGCGACCACAAGCGCCATACCGGCACCTGCCACTAATAGCGCAATGAGAGCGTAGCGAAGCATATTTATGGCATGAGGCGTGCCGAGTACTGCTCGACAGGCGCTTTGTCGTCGGTGAAGACGGCGTGCGCTTCAAGCGCACCGCTGTCATATGCGTAGCGGGTATCTAACATGTGCCGGAGTTCGGCATCTTCGGGCTCTGCGCTCACATCGCCAAGCGGAGCATCTTTGCGCGCCACAAGCATAATGTTTTGTACCGCACCCTCGACGGGCGTGTCCACCGCGTACACATCGACCTCGTCAAAGACTTCCCGCAAGCTGTGTACAGAGGACCATATGAGCGATGGCGCCGACGGGTCCAGACTGCCTATATAATTGCCGATGTACACGCCGCCAGGCGCAAGCCGCTCGCGCAGAAGCGCATAGTACTCGACTGTCGCCACGTGCCACGGAATACTGTACACCGTGGCGTACATGTCTCCGAAGATCATGTCATACTGCTCGCCGCTCTTGCGCAAGAACTGCCGACCGTCCATCGTGTGCGTGCGTATCCGTTCGGTCTGCGGCATAAAAAAATACTCATGTGCGAGTGAGAAAAGGCGAGGTTCTATGTCCACTATGTCCACGGTGGCATCCGGGTAATCCTCGTGAAGCTCCTTGGCCACCGTGCCGGTGCCGGCGCCCAGCACAAGCGCTCGCCGGAGCTCCGGCGCATAGCCGCGATAGAGCCTGTAGTAGCGCGTGTACGGAAAAAGCAGGTCTCCATCAGGCAGCGCCACGCCACTTGAGTAGGTACGATCAAGCATGAGCATACGTCCGTACGTACCAAAGGCGGGACCTTCGAACACGGTGATTCTTTCATAGATGCCATCCTCCGCGTGCAATACGGTGCCACCCGCAGGGTGAGCGGGGCTCACACGCAGCGCAGCAGTGCACAGCAGGACGACCGCGATTGCAGCGAGCGCCTGTGTCGTCCTTGCAACATGAGCGCCGATGAGCCCCACCGCAAGGACAACACCGCCAAGCAGAAACATTGAGAGCGACACACCGAAGGACGGCACGAGCACAAAGCCGGACATAAGACTGCCGACGATACTGCCTAACGTTGACGCAAAGTACACTTCACCTGAGACGGTACCGACGCCACGTTCGGGATGGGCAACCGAGCGAAGCTTGATGACGTACGGTGAGAGCAGGCCAAAGAGATACCCGGGTACGAAAAACAGCACGAGCGACGCAACGAGCGGCCCGCTTCGCAAGGAGAGGAAAACGGCGAGAAGCGGAAGAACGATGTAGCTTAAAAACTGGACCACTACCACTGAAAAGCCCGCCTTTGCCACGTGCAGGTAGAACGAGCGTGTGTTGGGGCTTGCATCCGCAAGGCGCCCCCCGCGCCAGTACCCAAGCGATAGTCCCGCAAGCATCACGCTCAGAATGCTCGAGAACGAGTACATGGTATTGCCGAAATACGGCGAGAGCACGCGCACGGCCAGCACCTCCACCGCAAGAATGACGGCCCCAGTCCCGAATACGACGTACAGTAGTGCGTCTCGACGTATGGTATCGTAGAGTTTCATTGTAGAATATTGTACCATGAACAACTTGCGCACTAGGCCGGCTGGAAGCAAGGTGTCGGGATAAAAGTACACGTATTGACCTTTTGGCATGCACCACACGGCACTCGCTACTCGCTACTCGCTACTCGTTACTCGTTACTCGTTCGCTATGTACCTCCACTCCTTGTCTTTCCACTCCTTCGCGTAGTCCACACCGATGCGGGGCGTACGCACAATGTTCGTCACGTCCACGTGAGTGCCTTGCTCTATCCAAAGTCCGCTTGCCTGCGTAAGAGGCATGCCGTTCAGGCTTTTGTCTACCGCATATGTGCGCGTCACCCTGCCCGGCCCACATGTTCCTTCCACGCCGCGAATAAGCACCGCACCAGGGTGACCCTCCCGGCCTGTCAC
>CAYWMQ010000013.1:6645-13401 GCA_964459635.1 uncultured Candidatus Saccharibacteria bacterium
TTCCTTCCACGCCGCGAATAAGCACCGCACCAGGGTGACCCTCCCGGCCTGTCACTACGTTGAGCATCCAGTGCATGCCGTAACACATGTACACGTACCAGTGCGCAGGTGGCCCGAACATGACCGCCGTGCGCGGGGTCTTGCCTTTTGATGCGTGGCTGGCGAGGTCGTCCATACCCTCATACGCCTCTGTTTCAGTAATGCGTGCACGCAGGGTGCGTCTGTCGCATGTACGCACAAGCTCCATGCCTAAGAGCGCCTCCGCGAC
Source organism: uncultured Candidatus Saccharibacteria bacterium (assembly GCA_964459635.1). GTDB lineage: Bacteria > Patescibacteriota > Minisyncoccia > Phycocordibacterales > UBA12088 > CAYWMQ01. The sequence continues at coordinate 6,914 of CAYWMQ010000013.1, forward strand.
CAGTGGCGCAGGGCGGGCAAACCACTCCGGCGGAAGTATGGACCCCGTAGGGAAGGGTTTCGGTGCGGTGTCGTTTTCTTGCATGAAAAGCAGTATACCGCAGCGACAGGCGTAAGAAGTAGCGCGGCGCATGGCCCGGTACACACAAAGCGTTATGCGCACGGTCGTGAGCATAACGCTTTGTGCTGTTACTCCGGTGTATGTGGCAGAGTTTGACTATTTCACCGTCACGCGCACCGAGTCTACGTATGCGTACTCAGTGAATGTTGAGAGCGAAGCGCGGAAGCGCACCACGAGCGCAGTACCGCCTGCCGGAATGGTCACTTCCTCTGCGCGCCACAAGCCCTGCGCATCCCTGCCGGCCTCCAGGCGGCGGAGCTCGCTCCAGGTGCGGCCGCCGTCGCGTGAAAAGTCGAAGGCTATGTACTCACCCGCATCAAGCTCCGGCGAGATGCTCCACGAGAACACCGCGCGCGCTTGCTGACTTGACCGAAGCGCGGCCATGGAAGACATGAGCGTACTGTCACGTACCGCGCCGCGAGCCGCTACATATCCGCCATCGGTACCCACCATCACTGATGCTGTCTGTACGCTGTAGCCGCGTCCCGCGGTCCAGCCGCCCATACCTCCTGTAAAGTCGCTTGCGATGAGTACGGCGCCGCTTTGCGTGTTGGGCTCTGCAGCGGGCGGCTTCGGCTCACTGCCGCCCACAGTAGGCTTGTCAGTGCCTGATGTTGACTGGCTCATACCAAAGACCGCACGCTCCGCATTCACGAGTCCATAGCCATACGTGTCGTCCCGCCCCACGGGGCCCAGGTCCGTGGCACTTGCAATGAGCTTGTTGCGAACCTCACCGGCCGTCTTCGCCGTACGCGAGCTCATGAGGAGCGCTGCGACACCTGAGACATGCGCCGCCGCCATAGAGGTGCCCTGAAAACGGTAAGGTGCAAATGATGTAGCCGCACCCTGAAAGGTCTCCTGCACGATCCCATCCGGCTTGCCGTCCTTGTTACGGTCCGCAGAGAGGTCACCGCCGGGAGCCACGAGGTCCACGGACGAGCCGCGGTTTGAGTATGAAGTGATCTTTGCGTCATAGTCGGTCGCCCCGACCGCGAGCACGTACGAATCGTACGCCGCAGGGTAGAGTGCGCGACCGCTCCCGTTGTTGCCTGTGGCCGCGACTACGAGAGAGCCCTTGGTGTGCGCATACGCCACCGCCTCTTCAAGATACTGCGAAGGCTCCGAGCCGCCGAGCGACACGTTTATTACTTTCGCTCCGCGGTCTGCTGCATAGCGGATGCCGTCTGCAATGTCCGCATACGTGCCATAGCCCGTATGGTCGAGCACCTTGACGGGTATGATGCGCGCCCGAGGGGCGATGCCGGCTGCGCCGATACCATTGCCTGTGCGTTGTGCTATCGTGCCCGCAATATGGGTACCATGCCCGTAGTCATCGTTGGCATGCGCATCGTCGTTCACGAAATCCCATCCGCGTGAGAAGGTGACGCCCGCAAGGTCGGGAGCACGCATGTACGTTACTCCGGTGACACGATCGGTATAGTTCTCATAGGCAACGCCCGAGTCAACGATGGCAACCACGGCGGAAAAGCCTGTGGTCTTCTGCCATACGGGCTCTACGTTGATCGAGCCCGGTGCGCCTCGCAAATTCCACTGCTCCGCATACAGCGGATCGTTGGGGAGAGGCTGCGCGAGTGCGCGGGCGATGTAATTGGGCTCCGCGTACTCCACCGCGCTCTGCTGTGCGAGCTCGGCGGCCGCGCGCTTCTCGGTGCCGTCGGCCACCTCCACGATCTGAGGAACCTCGTCGCCCTCGTACTTCACGATAAGCTCGCCCGGCACAAAGGCGGGCGGCGGACCGGAAGGAGCTTCCGGCAGGTCGAAACCATGCGCGGCAAAAGGCACCGCGAGCATGGCAACCATGAGACAAAACGCGGCTACACGCGTGGCACGTATGGCGATGAGAGGGCGGTACGTGGTCATGGCAGAGTAGTTAGTGTGTATAAGAATGAGGAGTAATTATAGGTATATTATATACCTTTCTTGACTATTTGTCAAGCCTATTCTACGGCTATATCCGTGCCGCACCCGGCACTGCCAGTCCGATCAGATGCAAAAAAGAGCCCGGGCTATGGCCCGGGGGTAGTGTGTGCATCTGCCGTATGTGCCGCGAGAGCGTACGAGGTCGGTACGACCACCTCTTCGAGGACGAAATGGAGCACATCGGCACGCTCGAAGCATTCCTCTTCCGTGATGGGGGGCGCATCGTAGGCTAGACCGCTTGCGTAGCACTCCCGCTCGCCGTCTACGTAGGGACGCACGTACGTGTTGACCCACTGCCCCAAGAGCGCCTCGGCTTGTTCGGCTCGTGCACGCGCTTCCGCCTGCGAGCGGCCGGCGTCTCCGTATGCTTGTGCATAGAGCTTGACCACGTTCCCAAGCTCCCGGAAGACCAGGCGCGGCTCTGCTTCAAGCACCGACGCCATCGCGTGCATGTGCTGCTCTTTTGGTGTTGTGTATGACCGCTCTCCCGGGGCTTCATAGGAAGAACTGCTCGCGCATCCGGCCAAAAGGAGTATCGCACCGACAATGGTCAGCGCGTATCGTAGGACGTTCATGTCTACCTCTTCCCAAGTGTCCGCCCCGCACAGTATGCGTGTCACGTGTAAGTGTCAAGCGTGCACGTTTCTTCCTTGGTACTACTCCTTGACCCGTCGCCTCCGCACACGTACGGTTGAAGGTGCCAGAGCCATGAGCACACCAACGCCTGACATCCCCACCATATGCCTCACGGGCGGCCCATGCGCCGGGAAGAGTACGCTTCTCGCGTGGCTTGAGGAGCGCCTGAGTGACCTCGGCTTTACCGTGGTGACAGTACGCGAAGGCGCAACAAGCTTCAAAAGCTCGGGGCTCACGCCCGCGCGCATGAAGGTGGAGCGTTTTCAGACACATCTCTTCGCATACCAGATAGAGCGAGAGGAGCGTTTCCGCGCCGCGGCGCAAGATATCGCGGCCGAGAAGATCGTACTGCTCTGCGACCGAGGGGCACACGATGCGGCTGCGTACATGACTCCGGATGAGTATAAGACTCTCCTTACGGCCCATGGCACCACACACGTAGCCGCACGAGACGAGCGCTATGACGCGGTCATTTTTCTTCGGTCCGTTGCCACAGACGCGCCCCACCTCTACACATGCACCAACAACGCGGCGCGAACGGAGACGATAGAGGAAGCGCGGGAACAAGATGCGCGAACACTTGCGGCTTGGGTCGGCCACCCGCACCTGCGCGTCATTGACAACAGCAGCGACCTTGCGGGAAAAGGCGCCCGAGCGCTCGCAGCCATCTGCCGGGTACTCGGCGTCCCCGCCCCGCTTGAGATCGAGCGCAAATACCTGCTGCCGCCGGGCTTCACGTACGAACCAGCCGGCCCTTCGCATACCGTAGAGGTGACACAGCAATACTTGCGCGCACATGATGGTGTGACCCGTCGCATACGTGCCCGTGGCGGAGGCGGTGCATACGTCTACTACTACACGGAAAAGGAGAAGCTCCGCGCAGGTGTTCGCATGGAACGTGAGCGCCGCATAAGCAAAGACGAGTACGAGCGCTTAACGACCGAGCGTGACCCTGCGCTTGGCATCATACGAAAAAAGCGTATGTGCTTCGTATACGAAGGGCAGTACTTTGAGCTCGACACATTTGACGAGCCGCACGGCTTGGTGGTCCTGGAGCTTGAGCTCACGGACGAAGCAGATACCGTGCATGTGCCACCGGAGCTTAAAGACCTTGCGCGGGATGTCACCGACGACCCCGCGTACACGAACTTTGCCATTGCAAAGCGGATAGGGCTCGGATGACTCGCTCTCAAGTGTGATACACGACATGTGTTCGAGAGCCTACGCTACGCACGCAACAAGCCGGATCGGGCTTGACAGAGAGGGACAGTTTCGCGAGACGCCGCGCATAGGCTATACTGTGCACATATAAACGTAACGTATTTTGTATGACAGCACTAAGAGCTTCACTGCTTGGTACGCTACTCGTCGCAACAGTGGCGGGAGTGTTGCTACTTACTCTCCCTGCACACGCAGAAGAAAATTCGGCGGCGACAAGTACGGCGTCTTCGGTTGGCGCGGCTTCGAAAGCACCCGGCATGCGCGTTGGACAAGGCGGACTTCAGGAGCTGATCGAAAAGCATCGGAAAATGCTTGCAGAGTTTAAGGCTAAAAAGGGAAATGGACAGAACAATGGGTCACAAGGAAAGCGCGCGATGGATTGGGGCGTACGGAGCCTACAGCACGTGGACGCCTCCTGCATGCAGAAGGCGGTAGATGTGCGTGAAGTCGCCCTGCAAAACGCGCACAGTAAGTCGGCAAGTGCGATAGATGCAGCACTCAAGACGCGCCAGAAGGCTCTCTACGACGCATGGGGCAATGCCTCCACCACCAACACAACTTCTGCCATTCGCACCGCGTGGCGCACGTGGCAAAAGGCGCATAAAGATGCGTTCAAAGTACTCCGCACCGAGCGCGATGCGGCGTGGAAAACATTCCGCGAGACGGCACGGACTTCATGCAAGGTGACCGTACCGAAAGAAGAGGAGGTGGCGAAAGACAGCACAGGCTCGGTAGCGCTGTAACGCTGTCAGACCCAATCATTGCTTCACAACACAAGCGCCCATACGGGCGCTTGTGTGTATGTATGTGTGTGTTTGCCGGGGCGCAAGAAGTACGCCACACCGAAGTCAACGACCGCTGCTACACCTTGCATGCGATGAGGTGCGCGACTACATTGCGCATAGGTGTACCATCCTCGTGCTTTGCGTACGCTTCCATTTCCCTTTCCTCATACTGCAGAATATCCCAGCCTGCATAGAGGTCCGCAAGCTCGTGGGGTACTGGATAAAAGCGGCTCGTTTGTGCGTCTCGCTCATAAAACTCACCTTTATCGGTAAACGTACTTACCGCATTTAGTCCACCAGAACTCGTATGTTCCTGCATCGACCGTATCACCGCAAGCGCGTCCTCGCGGGGCATATGATGGAGTACGTACGTACAGAGCAGCACATCATACCGACCCTCACCTTCCATATCGCGCACATCACCCACTTCGGTCGCGACCTTCAGCCCCTCCGCTTCTGCGCGTGCCGAAAGTTTTTCAAGGCCGGTGGCGGCAATGTCACGTGCGGTCACCACAAAGCCCTCCCGTGCAAGGTAGAGTGCATTACGCCCATCCCCAGCACCTACGTCGAGCAGCGTGCCGGAGTTGCGGTATTTGTGCAGGTCGCGCGCGAGTCTGCCCGGCCGTCCTTCACCGAAGGTCGTCTCGTTCTCGCTGTAGAGCTTGTTGTAGTTCTGAGTAAGTTTGGGGTCTACCTTTGTGACCTCGGAACAAAGTTTTTCGTTAAACTCGTGTGACATGTGTGTTTGCTATAACGTACCTTGCGGGGCCTTACCCATATTCGGCACAGAACCAAAGCGGAGGCGGCGAGATTCGAACTCGCGAGGGCTTTCACCCTACTCGGCCCAGCACCAGTGCGGAGGAGACAGGATTCGAACCTGCGAGGGATTGCTCCCCACACGCTTTCCAAGCGTGCGCTTTCGACCACTCAGCCACTCCTCCGCACTGGTGCGGGCCATGCTTTCCAAGTTTACCCCGCACCACACCCGCCAAAAAAGTACTACTCTCGTTATCTGCATTACCTGACCGTAACTGTTACCCAGTGGGACGCCTTTTTGTGTGGTGCCGGGGCGAGCGCACTCCCTGCCTGCCGGCAGGGACCACTCAGCCACTCCTCCGCACTGGTGCATGTCAGGCTTTCCAAGTTTACCCCGCACCTAACTGCGTGGTACGGCACTATACAAAACCGCGACACATCCCATTTCTTGCTGCCCTATACACATTCATCGTCATTGCGAGCCGCCTGCCTACCGGCGAGGCAGGCAGCGAAGCAATCCAGATACCCGTCGCTAATCCTAGTTTGCTTCGCTGCGGCTCGCAATGACCAACCTTGAAGTGCTCGACTGTAATAACACCGACTAGCCGCCACTATAGCATGATTTGATGAGGCATATAAGCACCGCACGGGGCACCCATACGCGCGTGGGCGGTCCGAAGACCGCCCGAATACTACGCGTTGATGGCTGTTTTGCGGAGGGCGTACATATGCGCCAACCGCAGCTCGCGCGGTAAGCGCCCTATATCTTGCGTCAGATCCACAGCCACGCCAGGCGTAGACGCGACTGCCTCCGTCACGCGGCGTGGCACGTGGATAGGTTTTGGTCCCGGATCACGACGGTAACGACCGTCCCGAGAGTAACGACACATGATAGCCTCCGCTGTTGCTACTACACTATTTTTACTCCCGCGCTCTGCTACGGTCAAGGTCGTACCCGTACAAAAAAGATACTTAGTTTCTTTTTCGCTTAGGGTCGCATTTTCCTGTTTTCAAGTTCTTCGATTTTGC
>CAYWMQ010000013.1:13501-20302 GCA_964459635.1 uncultured Candidatus Saccharibacteria bacterium
GGCGGGTGCGTTGCAAAAAGATTTGAAAGCGCTTGGCCCACACCTCCTCCGCGCGGACCAAAGGGGTTCGCGATAAAAAGGTGCGCCGTAGCATGTGACGTGTGCTGCATTTCCCTGCCGTGGCCGCTTATTTTCTGTAGCGCGGACGCGAGCCCCTCCGGGTAGCGGGTAAGGAGCGCACCCGACGCATCCGCCAGAAACTCACGCTTGCGTGAGATGGCAAGCTGAATCAGTGTTGCCGCGATGGGCGCCAAAATAGCGGCCACGATACCTATCACCAGGACGAGCGGATGCACGCCGCGGTCTCTGTCGCCGCCGAACATGAGCGTGCGCATGAATATATCCGCAATAATGGCCACGAAGCCCGCCAGCACCACTGCCACGGTAGAGACGAGCATGTCCCTGTTGCCCACATGCGAAAGCTCGTGCGCAAGCACTCCCTCTAGCTCGGTACGGTCCAGTATGGCCAAAAGCCCCGTTGTCACAGCTACGACAGCATGCTTGGGGCCGCGTCCCGTAGCAAAGGCGTTGGGTGCCGGGTCCTCCACCACATAGACGCGCGGCTTCGGCAGCCCGGCGGTAATGGCCAAGTTTTCCACGATACGATGGAGCTCGCGAAACTGCGCAGGATCGGCTTCCACCGCCCTCGTCATGCGCACCACGAGCTTGTCCGAGAACCAATAGCTCCAAATGTTCATGATGATGGCAAACGCCACCGCCGCGTACAGGATGAGAGCGTTGCCGTAGTACCATGCCACGCCATAGCCTATCGCTATGACCACGATGAAGAACATGGTCATGAGGAGCCATGTCTTGCGGACGTTTGCAGCTTGGTGAGTGTAGAGGGTAGCCATAGGCGAGTAGAAAGATTCTAGTTTAGAGTTTAGAGATTAGAGAATAGTGACGCGTTGGCAAGGCGCGAGTGGGCGAGTAGAGTACTGAAAACTCGATTTTGGCTTATAGATGATCATAAATATTGGATCTTGGGATACTCGATACTAATCTACCAATTAATACCAATGTGACGAATACGTAGCGTACATCGGCCCGGCGCAGCCGCACATTCGTAGCATTCGTACAATTCGTAGATTAGTATCGTGTTCATTGTGCAAGGTTTACAATGAGCCCCATGAGCGCAAGCGCTACCGCGAGCGCCACAAAGCCGTACGCCACGCTCTTGCTGAGGTGATAGCTCAAGCCACGGTCGGGCTCCTGTGCTCTGCTATCGGGGATAAGGGCATGGAACACAAGCATGCGAAGGGCCGCAAACACACCCACAAAAAGTGCACTCGCCCCAAGGCCTACGGCGACCAGAAGCCCGAAAGAATCCGGCCGCACCCATAAGAGCACCGCGAGCACGAGCGCACCCGTCGTAAAGACAAACGCCACACAGAAGAGCACCACATGCCATACAAAGCGGCGCAGAAACGACCGGCGCGCCATGCGAGCTTGCGCACGGTAGAGCGAGCCTTGGTCTTCCAGGCGCAGCACATGGTCCGGCACAGCCTCCGCATGGGGCCGCATCAGCCTATGGCTATCGATGCGTATGCGCGCGTCTTGTGACATGGTACGTAAGCTCTGTCGCTGCGTCTACTCATTTACCACCTCGGGCTCTGTCGCTTCCGCGAATTCCCGCTCTTTATCGTGTTTTTTCACCGCACTGTCCGGTATGGTGAGACGCACTACCGTTTTTGCCTTCTCGTTGGTCTGGTACGTGCTGTCCGACGACCACACGAGGTACAGCTTCTTTTCAAGCCTGCCACGACGGCGCGCATGACGCTCGAGCGCATCCGCTATCTCAAGCTCGGTGATGCCTTTTAAGGTCTTGATCGTTTCTATGACCGTCACTATGTCAGCGATCTCATCAATGAGCTCTTGGCGCGAGGCTGTTTCAGGCAGAGCACTCGCTTCCTCCTCTACCTTTTTCAAGAGCTCCACCTCAAACTCTTCGTCACTGAGCTCCCGCACCTCGCAATCCTTGCCCTTTTCTCTGATAAGCTCGGGAATGCGGTCCCACACGAGCTTGTGATAGTAGATGCGCTCCGCCATAGGATACTAGTATACCATGCATCTGCTACGCTGCGCGGCGGGGGTTTTCGACGGGCACGTGGTCAACCTTTAACACCGAAAGGAGGTAGAAATCACGGAGCTGTTGTTTCATATCGCTACCTGGAACCGCAATATCGTCCACGTACTCTACAACACCAAGTCCACCACACGCGTCGCAGTCATCCACACTGTCATGACGTACCTTGCGCACCTTACATTCTTCACACGGATTTATGAGTATATGCGGTGTCGCAGAGACTGATTCGATGTAGGCAGGAAGACAACTGCGCAGCACCTCTAACGTCGGCTCCACGAACCCCTTCGACTCATCGGCCCACACTTCCCTAAACATCCACGCCATACGCGTTAGAACTGGACCTTAACAGGCTCCTTCGCATCCGAATCTTCCGGGAGCTCAAAGAATGCCATTTTTGTAAAGCTGAACATGCGGCCGATCAGATTGCCCGGGAATTGCTCCAATGCAATATTGAGATCGCGCACGTTGCCGTTATAGAAGCGCCGCGCAGCTTGGATCTTGTTTTCCGTATCGGAAAGCTCACGCTGAAGCTCCAGGAAGTTGGTGTTGGCCTTGAGGTCCGGGTAATTCTCCGCTACGGCAAGCAGCTTGCCGAGTGCGGTGGAAAGACCCGCTTCCGCTCCGGCAAATGCTTCTATTTGCGCAGGTGTCACATTGGTCGGGTCTATGTTGATGGAGGTGGCTTTTGTACGCGCCTCGGTCACCGCGTCCAAAGTCGCGCGCTCATGGCTCGCGTACCCTTTCACTGTCTCAATAAGGTTGGGGATAAGGTCGTACCGCCGCTTGAGCTGCACGTCAATATCCGCCCATGCTTCCTTGGTACGGTGCACAAGCGAAACAAAGCGGTTGTACATAAACACCGCCCAGAGCGCAACGAGCGCGACAATACCGAGTACGATGTAGCCGAGTATCATACAACAAGTTCTTAGTACTAAATGCTTTTAAGACGAGGTGACAGGTGCCGGATCGACGGTCTTAGGTTAGAGGTTAGAGATACTGGTACTTTCGACCGACCTGTTTTGGCCGGTCTTATTATACCACACGCAACATGTAGCATGAATATAACACGTCGTCACTAATACCAATATACAGCGTGCGTGTAAAAACTGCACAGTGTAGCGCAACATACGCCACTCGCTACTCGCCAACTCGGTACTCACCTACTCGCCCGCTCGTCTTGCTTGACTTTTCAGCCCTTTCGTGTATACTTGAGGGTACGTTAGACGAACGTAACGAAGAGGTTTCTCCTTTTCCCGTGTAGTTCCGTTCTAATGAGGTCGTGTGTTAGTAGAACGTAACTACAGTGCAGCATATGTACGGGAATGATACCCGGTCTTACAGCCCGCGCCCGATGGTGCAGGGTTCGTGGACATGCGCTGGGTGCGGTAAGGAAATCACCGAGCTTCCCTTTGAGCCTCGTGAGGACCAGCTTTCGACGGTCAAGTGCCGCGATTGCTACCGCGCCAGCCGCCCGGCTCGTCCGGAGCGCGCACAGCGCGAAATGGTGCAGGGTTCGTGGCAGTGCGCCGACTGTGGCAAGGAGATCACGCAGCTCCCCTTTGAGCCGCGTGACGACCGCCCGGTCCGGTGCAGCGATTGCCATCGCAACTCTCGCCCGCCGCGCGAAGAGCGCCGCTGGTAAGGCCAGCTTGCCTGCCGTAGCTTTAGCGAAGGCAGGTGAATAGTGGGGAGTGGTTAGTGGTTAGTGATAACCACGAGCACGACTCACACTACAGCAAACACCCCGCAAGGGGTGTTTGACTTATGCTTAATAGTGCGCTATAATATATTAGGAGTTACACCCCTCCGCTCAGCTTACAGGAGGCCGATATGGCGTCGTCATTTTACCTAACCATCCTCTGCAGGTTATGGACTACACAGGGACTATCCCATACTGGGGAAGTACTCTGCAACGACACCTTGAGCTGCATGGGCGAAAACCCGACCCAGCAAGAAATCGAGGACAAGCTTGCCGAAGTAATCGGTGAAGTCGCACTCGCTGTACCCGTAGAGACAGGTGCGATCAGGGCGTACATCATCGAGTCCATCAAGCTAGCAAGCTAAGTAATTTGCTCGCGCCCCACGCCGCCCACCTCGGGCGGCGTTTGCTTTGTGTACCTCATCCAAATACACGGTTTCGTAAACCGCATATTTGACGATGTCTACACGAGATGCTTTACTCCATTTTAGTAAACTACAAAAAGGGGTTCACCGCGATGGCAATCGAAGATCTCTGGGGCACCAAATATTTGGTGACAGTCACGTACGAGTACTTTCTTCAGGTAAGTGATTCCATTATGCGAGGTTGGAAAAATATCGAGTGGGACTGCATTGTTCCTCACGTATCAAGGAGGGAGCTCGCAGATATGAGGGAGCATGTGGTCAAAGAGCTTACAGATTCTGGAAAGCATGTGCTGCAAGGCACAATCACATTCACAAACTTTCAGCGAATGTCGACACGTTAACGCCACCACGCCGCCCACCTCGGGCGGCGTTTCTTTTACCCAACCGTACGCAACAGGCGGCCCTGTGGCCGCCTGTTGGTGCGTCGTCCGTAACTTTTGCCTTATGCCTTTTAACTTTTGACTTGCTAATAGTCCATCCCTCCCATGCCACCCATGCCTCCGGGCATCGGTGCTGCCGGCTTTTCCTCCGGTTCTTCTGCAACAGCCGCTTCCGTTGTGAGGAGGAGGGCCGCTGCGCTTGCCGCATTTTGTACGCCCGAGCGCGTGACCTTCACAGGGTCTACGATACCCGCCGCCAGCATATCCACAAACTCACCTGTCTTTGCATTGAAGCCCTCGCCTGCTTTTCCGCTCGCAACGCGGTCTACCACCACTGCAGCATCGTCCTCACGACCGGCATTGTATGCGATACGGTAAAGAGGCGCACGCAGGGCTGCCAAGAGAAGCGAGTATCCGGTCTCGTACTCCACATCATGGCGCGCACTGCTCTTTGCGCCCTTCTCGCGCTTCTGCGAAAGTGTGTGCGCAACCTTTGCAAGCGCCGCGCCGCCGCCGGGCACAATACCCTCCTCAATAGCCGCCTTGGTGGCATTCACCGCGTCCTCGATCTTGAGCTTGAGGTACTTCATTTCTGTCTCCGTAGCCGCACCCACGCGAATGACCGCCACGCCACCGGAAAGCTTTGCGATGCGCTCCTCAAGCTTTTCACGGTCAAACTTGCTATCGGTGTTCTCAAGCTGGCGCTTGAGCTGCGCTACACGCGCATTGATGGCATCTTTCTTGCCCTTCCCGCCAATGATGATAGTGGAATCCTTTGATGCGACAATGCGCGTAGCCTTCCCGAGCATGGACACATCCGCGGTCTCAAGCTTGCGCCCAAGCTCTTCCGAGACAACGTCCGCACCCACCGTGACCGCGATGTCCTGCAACATCTCCTTCTTGCGATCGCCGTAGCCGGGGGCCTTCACCACGAGCGCATTGAACGCACCGCGGAGCTTGTTTACCACAAACGTGGCGAGCGCCTCGCCATCGCAGTCGTCTGCAATGATGACCAGATCCTTGCGACCCGTCTGCGCGAGCTTCTCAAGGAGTGGCAATATATCTTTAATGGTGCTTATCTTTTTGTCCGTGATCAAGACCGGCACATCCTTGTACTCGGCCTCCATACGTTCCGCATTCGTCACCATATACGCCGAGACATAGCCCTTGTCTATCTCAAGACCCTCCACCACCTCGCTCTCGATACCGAAGGACTGGCTCTCCTCAACGGTCACTACGCCATTCTTGCCGACCTTTTCTATCGTGTCGGCAATGACCGTACCAAGCTCCTCCGACTCGGCGGAAATGGTGGCGACTTGGCGTATCTCCTCCATACCCTTCACCGCTTTCGCCATCTTCTTGAGCTCTTCCACCGTGTCCTTCGTGGCTTCTTCGATACCACGACGCACGTTCATGGCATTTGCGCCGAGCGCGGTGCGGCGCATACCTTCAAGCACGATAGCCTGCGTGAGCACCACGGCTGTGGTAGTGCCGTCACCCGCTGTGTCATTCGTTTTGCTCGCCACCTCCTTCACGATCTCCGCACCCATGTTCTCGAACTTGTCCTTGAGCGTGATCTCTTTGGCGATGGACACGCCGTCATTGGTAATGGTGGGGCCTCCGTAGCCCTTGTCGAGTGCCACGTTCTTGCCGCGCGGACCGATAGTGACGCGCACCGCATTTGCGACGGCATCCACGCCGCGCATCAGCGACTTGCGCACCTGCTCGTCGTATATGACTTGCTTTGCTGCCATATGAGTAGTTTTTAGTAGTTAGTGTGAAGTTTATAGTTGCGATTGCGTCAAACCCACGTTACCCGATTACCGCACTAATGTTGCTCTCGCTCACCAGGAAGTATTTTTGATTTCGAAACTCGAGCTTATCGCCCCACGTAAAGATAACCTTGTCGCCGACTTTGACGTCGATAGGTATACGCTTTTCCCCATCCTCATCCCAACGACCAGGACCGACGGCAATGACCTCGCCACGATCCGCCTTGTCGCGGTCTACCGTTTCGGGGATGATAATGCCCGATGGCGATGTTACTCCGAGCTCATCATCCGAGAGCGGACGGATGAGCACCTTATCGCCCAGCGGACGAAGATCAACCTTCTCTGCTGCTGCTTTTGGCATAGCGTGATGCTTAGTTATTGTGTAATGGCGAATACAGTATAAGGACGAGTGTGCGCGGCGTCAAATTGGATGAGTGGG
>CAYWMQ010000014.1:0-2088 GCA_964459635.1 uncultured Candidatus Saccharibacteria bacterium
CCTAAAAAGTAACGGAGGGGTTCAAAGGTCGGCTAGGCGCGAATGGAAACCGTGCCGATAGTGCAAGGGCATAAGCCGGCTTGACTGCAAGGAGGACATTCCGAGCAGGTGCGAAAGCAGAACCTAGTGAACCGATGGTACGCGTTAGATGCGGCCAGAGATTAACGGATAAAAGTTACCCCGGGGATAACAGGCTAGTTCCGCCCAAGCGTCCATAGCGACGGCGGAGTTCGGCACCTCGATGTCGGCTCACCTCATCCTGGGGCTGGAGAAAACATACCTTCTCTCCCGTATGGAAACGTACGGGTTACCTCGACCGGCGTGTCACACCGACATGTCGTACCGGTCGGGGACTTCCTGACGTGCTCGATGAGCACGCAGGGAGGAAACGAGTCCAAAACGGCGAAGGCTTACGTATACACATACTGAGCTTGGGTACCTGTAGAGGTCCCAGGTACACTGTGTGTATGCCAGCTAACGTCGTGGGAAAGGTATATTCTGCAGCCCAGAGAGCCTATCTTGCTGGATTTCTGGACGGCGATGGCGCTATTATGGCAACCATAGAGCGACATTCCGAAAAGAAATATGGTTTTCGTGTACGTGTGACAATGAAGATCACTCAACGTGATACTGAACCCGTCGCATGGCTTAGAGAGACGTATGGAGTAGGGTGCGTGCGCGCAAATCGCACCACCAACGAGTGGATTGTGCGCGATCAGCGCGCGGTGTACGCACTTCTTACGCTCATTAAGCCGTACGTGCACGTAAAGCATCAGCAAGTGTTGCTTGCCCAAGAAATACTTACGACCGCAATAGCGTGTCGCGATGACTTGGTGCGAGTGGCTCAAAAGGCGGATGCATTGTCTTTGTTCAACGTGCGGTCCAAGAACCGTCGTACGAACTTTGTGACAATGATCCAAGAATATACCTCCTGTAACGACTGAACGACAGTGTTTTGGCACTGTCGTGAGATAGGATACCACTAAGGGTCCTATAATACGGCTCGCACCTAATGGTCCACACTGGTGACAGTAGTGGGTACGGTGAAGGCATAGTCTGATACTCGTCGGAAGACGAGAGAACAATACAGAGGTCCCAAGGGTATGGCTGTTCGCCATTTAAAGAGGTACGCGAGCTGGGTTCAAACCGTTTAGGGGTTTGTCCAGAGACGTACAGTCTTTCAAACGATGTACTCTCATGAGTGAGAGACTCTTAAACCGTTTGAACCCGCATTGAGTGTTTTAGTTTTTCTGTCTTAAGAAATAAGTGTAGAAACCATCCATAATCACGGCGGTCCCGTGCACACTATCAAAGATAGTGTCCGGGTATAAAGTTGACTGATATCGGTGAAATCCTACCCCAAAACAACTTGTTGTTTTGGTCGGACAATACCGAGGGAAGTCTTATGGATTCTGTTGAAGTTTGCTCTTTTGAGAGAGTGGGAAGGACGCGGGATAGGTTCCGCAACGGACTGTAAATCCGCCGCCTTCGGGCATGTAGGTTCGACTCCTACCCTTCCCACCAATTCTCACCAGCGTATGGGCAATTATATTGCCCCTTCAACAGAATCCGTAAGTCGCCCGTAGAGACTGAACGTCAACCTTCTCGCAAGGGAAGAAGCTACAGTCCGTCCCATCTAGGAATAGGTGAAAAGGAGCGTGAGACAGGTTGGTTCTCTATCTGCCGTGGGCGTCGATTCTTGAGGAGATTTGTGCCTAGTACGAGAGGACCGGGATGAACTGACCTCTGGTCTATCGGCTGTAGCGCCAGCTGCACCGCCGAGTAGCTATGTCGGGAACGGATAACCGCTGAAAGCATCTAAGCGGGAAGCCGACTCCAAGATTAGGAATCATTGAGATCCGTAGGAGACTACTACGTTGATAGGCACCAGGTGGAAGCGCAGTGATGCGTTGAGCCGAGGTGTACTAATTGATCGAGTCTCCTGTTGGGAAATCTAACCGCCGCTATCGCGGCCGTGTACGACATCCGTATACGGGTGCGATTGTTGTCCAACGCAAGTTGGAGTGTATGCAAGATACGTATGGGGATACCGTATGCGAATGCGGCCCGTACGTCACCCGCACCATG
>CAYWMQ010000014.1:2188-18591 GCA_964459635.1 uncultured Candidatus Saccharibacteria bacterium
AGATACGTATGGGGATACCGTATGCGAATGCGGCCCGTACGTCACCCGCACCATGTGTATCCAAACATGGTTATTACCCATGAAGCTTTGGAAGTGGCTCAAGTTGGATGGGGAGTAGCTCAGAGGCGTTCAAGTGGCATCTTGATTCGCGGTAGGGAAGCCAAACTGAATGACGTGTTAGAGCGCTTTGCCTGGGGCAGAGAGGTCGCCGGTTCAAGTCCGGCCTCCCCGACCACATAAACGACGAGACGGGACGCGTCTCCGCGTATCCCCCTGCGCGTTGAGCGCGTCCCAGGTGACGGGCGGACCCCCCTCCGCCCGTGTCACCACCCACATTGTTCTTTTGGGGACTTATGCAATGCCAACCGTATCAAAAGGTTGGCGCTACTTCCAAGACTTCATGCACTTGCTTCAAGGTTTTATGTTGGTGGCTTAACGCAGTGGGTACACCCGATCCCATTCCGAACTCGGAAGTTAAGCACTGTAGTGGCGATGGTACTCGCAAGGGGAGAGTAGCTAGCCGCCAACATAAAGTTTTGAAGCCAACACAAAGTAGTACAACAGCCTCATGCACAAAACGCACCACATGGTGCGTTTTGTGCTGCACGCGCATGTTTTCCACAGCTTATGCACAGCTCTGTGCCATGCTCCCGCATTGCTTGATCGTCGTGGCGCCGAGGCTGGTATGGCCGCGAGGACCATGAATACGTGCCTTGAGTGCTGGGTGTGTTGGTGCGCGCGGGGGGTAGCTAACGACCCCACTACAACCGCCACCACGCTTACGTATGTGGTCACACCCGTGTACTGACGCACTGGCATACCGGCGCAGTCTCATATATAGTGCGACCACATGAAGCTTTCCGTTGTAGCCACGCCTATAGGTAACATGGAGGATATCACGCTCCGGGCGCTTCGTGTGCTCAAGGAGGCGGACCTTATCCTTTGCGAGGACACGCGCCATACCAAGCAGCTTCTTGCGCGGTACGAGATACGCACGCCTACGCTCTCCTACCATGCTCAGAGCGGTACCGCGAAGTATGAGAAAATATTTGCGCTCCTTGAAGAGGGGAGGCACCTCGCGCTCGTCTCTGACGCCGGCACGCCTACCATAAGCGACCCGGGTGCCCGGCTTGTGGGTGAGCTGCGTGAGCGCTTCGGAGAAACACTCACACTTGAAGCCATCCCGGGCGCAAGTGCGCTTACCGCGGCACTTTCGATAGCAGGCCTGCCCGCAAGCGAGTTTCTTTTTCTCGGCTTTTTGCCCCACAAGAAAGGCCGCGAGACGCTCTTTGCCGAGCTCGCGAAAAGTGCGCGCACCGTGGTGTTCTACGAGTCCCCGCATCGCCTCATGAAAACGCTTGAGACCCTTGCGCGCATTCTTCCGGAGTCGCGGCAGCTCGCCGTATGCCGCGAGCTTACCAAGCTTCATGAGTCTGTGGTGCGCAGTGCGCCGTCCGTAGTACTTGAACACTTCCGCACACATCCGGATCAGGTACGTGGTGAGATCGTGCTTGTGGTGGGCGGGGCATAGGGAAGCGGTTGTCCACCTCATCCGTCCTGTTGGTGCCCGGTGTGAATGGGGCTACAATATGGGTATGAAAAAAGAGACCCTGCTGCTTGTGGTTGGCCTCATAGTCTTCTTTGAGCCGTTTCTTGGCGTGCCCACAAGCTGGAAAAACGCCATCTCTTTTGCCGCAGGTGCGGTCCTTGTCTCGGTCTGGCTCTTGCTTCGCGAGCGATCACGTGCACGGATGGACGATGCTCCCGTGCCCGGCGCATCGCTCTACGTGGAGAGTCGTCCCGTTCGCGAACGTCGCGCGCTTTAGGTATGAGAGCACGCAGAGTTGCAACACACGGCCAAGCGCCCGAAGAAACACACAGGCCCAAAGGTACGTCGCGTTCCGCTTCATCTATGCGCCGGGGAGTAAGAACAATAAGCATTACGGGCGTGGGCGCCGCTCTTGTGAGCGCGGCGGCGTATTTCGGCTTGCCTGTGCTGCAGCCCGTGGTGTACGACCCTCATGCGCCGCAGAGCGAAAAAGACGGTGGCATCATTGCCGTGTCTTCAAGCAGTGCGCCGCGTGTCGAGGCCGCGAGCACGACTATCAAGGTGCCGAAGTATGTCCCGACGCCCGCTGCGGTGAAGGGGGCGTACATGACGCAGTGCGTCGTAGGCACGCCCAGCTTTCGCGAGCGCCTCGTGTCGCTCGTCGAAGAAACGGAGCTCAACAGCCTCATCATCGACATCAAAGACTACTCGGGCGGGCTCGGCTACGACACCGACGACCCCAAGCTCGCACCGTACGTATCGACAAAGTGCGGCGCAAGCGATATCGCATCGATCATCGCAGAGCTCCACGAGAAGGGCATATATGTGATAGGCCGTATCACCGTGTTTCAAGACCCGCTCTATGCGGCGAAGCACCCCGAGCTTGCGGTTAAGTTCGCAAGCCCTGCGGGGGCTGTGTGGAAAGACCGCAAGGGCCTCTCGTTCATCGATGTGGGTGCAAAGCCGTACTGGGACTACATCGTGCACCTTTCACGCGACGCACGACTTAAAGGCTTTGACGAGCTCAACTACGACTACGTGCGCTACCCCTCGGACGGGCCCATGCAAAACATCCACTTTGACTGGGCAGGGGACAAGCCAAAGGCGGTTGCACTAGAGGAATTTTTTGCGTACCTCAACGAAAAGGTGAAAGACCCCGCGCTTTACCCGCCCGGCATCACGCCGCCCAAGACCTCCGCCGACCTCTTCGGTATGACCACCACCAACACCGACGACCTCAACATAGGGCAAGTGCTTGAACGGGCACTCCCGTACTTTGATTACGTTGCACCGATGGTATATCCATCACACTATCCACCCGGCTTCAATGGCTGGAACAATCCGAACAGTGTACCGTACGAGCTCATGAAGTTCGTGCTCGGGGCTGCGGTACGTCGCACGGTCGCGAGCGAGTCCAGCATACCGACACTGCAAAGCAAGCCCATCATGGAGACGGTCACCGTGCCCGCGACAGGAGCGAGTGCCACGACCACGAAAGAAGTACCGACCGGCCGCTACACCAAAGAGGTCTACGACAAGAACAAGATACGCACGTGGATACAGGACTTTTCGCTCGGGCAGCCGCCGTATGGCGCCGCAGAGGTGAGTGCGCAAATACAGGCCACGTACGATGTCGGCCTCAACTCCTGGATGCTTTGGGATCCGGGAAACACGTACACGCGCGGCGCTCTCGGCCCCGCGGAGTAGGGAAGTCCGCAGTTGCGTGCGGCTACGGTGCACTGGACGGAGGCGCTGCTTCTTGCTATGTTCAAGCGGGTTATGAACTTCTGGAGAGTTGGTCGTGAGACTCCATGAACAGATCAAGGCGGTGGTATTCGATCTGGATGGCACCCTTCTTGAAAGCATGGAAGAAATCATAAGGCACCTGAACCCCGTGTTTGTTGCGCATGGGGCGCCGGGAGTGACGTACAGTGTGTTCCGCGAAGCGTTCTTTTCACCATTCGAAAACTGGTGCAAGGCGCACGGGCCGCAGGTGCCGTTCGAGAAGGTGATAGATGCGTGGGAGCGCATGTACGACTCACGCACGTGCGCCTTTTACCCCGGCGCGGCGGATTCGGTGCGTGCGCTCGCAGCGCGAGGGATACCGCTCGGTATCGTGAGTGGGTCAGAGATGGATACCGTGGAGTATCATGCGGAGGTCAACGGTATCACAAGCTGCTTCCGATACATGCACGGGGGCGACGGGCGCAAGGTGCCGCGTATGCAGCGTTTTTGTGATATCACAGGCTCCGCTCCGGAGCATACGGCGTACGTAGGTGATACAGCCTTCGATATGCATGAGGCGCGGATCGCGGGCCTCATTCCCGTAGGTATTACGTGGGGATGCGAAGAAGCACATGTCATCCTTCAAGATGCCGGGGCGGTGTACGTGATCGACCACCTGCGCGAGCTTGTGGAGCTTGTTGCGCCGCAGCATGCACCTGTGCTATAAGGTAAGCAGGAACAACAGCCAGGGAGAGAGAAAAAATGTTTACCTCCTTAGTTACACAGTTTGCGCGCCGAACAGTAACAGCCTGAGAGGAGGTGATCGGCCTCTACCTCGCCCGGCAGCGAGGCAAGCCAATCTCGCGCTCGGGGCCAACACCGCCGAGCAAACCTGGCTATAGCCAGCAGGTTAGGCCGGTGCTCCTCTGGGCACCGGCATACCCATAGGTGGAGAGACACATGAGCGACACTCCGCAGCCCGTCGAGATGGCGGAAGACACGAAAGAACGCGAAGGTCCGGGCCCGTATGGGCAGGTACCTGTACCGCCTCAGGTATGGGCGAGTAGCAGGCAATACGTGGCGACCTTGAATGCGGCTGTCAGAAAGAGCAGACGCAGAAACAGCACATGAGCAACCTTAAGCCCTTTCGGGGGCTTTTGCTTTGTCTGTCTATTGCAGCGTATCAACCGTACCGTAGCACTACTGTGTCCGTCTCCATACTCGTGCGCACCGCAGTGCGCACGTACACCCTTTCTACTTGCTACCTTCTACTTTATACTTACCTCATGCCGCCACAGTTCTCTTTAGGGCGCAATGCAAGCCAGGGTGACGACAACCGCATCACCTATTTTGCGCTTACAGACTCACGCAACCAACGCACCCCCTTCGGCATTAAGCGTGAAGACCGCAGCCGCCACACGTACGTCATTGGAAAGACGGGTATGGGTAAGTCCACGCTGCTCGAGAACATGGCGGTGCAGGACATCCAAAACGGGGAAGGCCTCTGCTTCATAGACCCGCACGGCTCTACTGCCGAGAAGCTGCTTGAGTACATACCCGAGCACCGCGTGCGCGATGTGCTCTACTTCGCGCCGTTCGACATGCAGTACCCCGTGTCGTTCAACGTGCTTGAGGACGTGGGGCCCGACAAGCGCCACTTCGTGGTAGCGGGCCTCATGAGCACCTTTGAAAAGATATGGGTTGATGCGTGGAGTGCGCGTATGGCGTACATTCTCCAGAACACCCTTGCCGCGCTCCTTGAGTTTCCTGGGGCGACGCTGCTCGGCGTGAACCGCATGTATATAGACAAGGAGTACCGCAAAAACGTGGTGTCGTGCATTACGGACCCATCGGTACGCAGTTTTTGGCTTGATGAGTACACCAAATACACCGACCGTTACACTCAAGAAGCCACACCTGCTATACAGAACAAAATAGGCCAGTTTGCGGCAAACGCGCTCGTGCGCAACATCATCGGCCAGAGCCAGTCCACCTTTGACATACGGTCCATCATGGACCAGGGAAAAATATTTATCGTAAACCTCTCGAAAGGGCGCGTGGGTGAGGGCAACGCCAACCTGCTCGGCAGCATGCTCATCACTAAGATATACCTGGCAGCCATGAGTCGTGCGGATGCATCAGCGGCGGAACTGCGCCAGCTGCCTCCTTTTTTCCTCCATGTAGACGAGTTTCAAAATTTCGCCAACAAGTCCTTTGCAGACATTCTTTCGGAAGCCCGCAAGTATAAGCTCGCGCTCACCATTGCACACCAGTATGTCGAACAAATGGAAGAGGAAGTGGCCTCGGCTGTCTTCGGCAACGTTGGCACTATGATGACCTTCCGTGTCGGTGCGTACGATGCGGAGACGCTCGAGAAGGAGTTTGCGCCGACCTTTATGGCTGAGGACCTCGTAAATCTCGGTGCACGACAGGTATACCTCAAGCTCATGATAGACGGTGTCACCTCGCAGCCTTTTTCAGCGGTTACCATGCCGCCCATACCGCTCCCCGAGGTATCGAACAGGGACCGTGCCGTCGCCATGTCGCGCGCGCAGTTTTCGCGCCCCCGTGCCGAAGTGGAGAAGGACATTGCCGATTGGATGGCGAAGCGCTACGAAGATCCGGAGGCGGAAGAAAAAGAGCGTGCACGGCTGGAAAGGCGCGCAACGCGAGATGCCGAAGCAGGTCCTGCCCCGCTGGGCGGATCCGCGCGCCCGTTTACGCCAAGTGCGCCATTTGCGCGGCCCGCGGGCGGGCAAGCGGGTGCACCGCGACCCATGCAGGGCGCGCCGCGAGCGACCGGTGCTTTTGCGGGAGCGCAAAGGCCGGCGGGGAGCCAAGGGGCGCGTCCAAGTCCGGTGGCACCGCAGGGTACGCGTCCGCCGAGCACGCCTTCAGGTGCCCCTCGTGCTCCGCACGCACCGTATGACGGATCTCGTGCGGGTGAAATGCCCCCACACAGGCAGGCGGTACCGCACGACTCGCTCGGCGAAAGGGCGCAGCGAGAGCGTCCACACCCGCGCACTACGCATGCGCCACGTCCTCATCGTGAGGAGGGGAGAGGTGACGCAGTAGCTCACCCGGGCGCTCGTGGCGCGACCATACATCACGAGCATACCGATCGTCATCCTGTACAGACGCCGGACAGTCTGCGTGCAGTGCTCCAGCGCATCGCGACCGAAAGCGCACAGAAAGGTTCGGAGGAGAAAGCGGCTCCGCATGCAGCTGTGACGGCGCATCCGCCACAAGCTGTTCGTGTCAAAGCTGATGACGGCAAGGGCGCGAGTGCGGAAGACAAGGCAAGTCTCAAGGATATGCTCTCACGCCTTACCGCGCAGCAGGCTCCGGCCAGATCATCCGGTGACGCTGCAAGAATAGCAGAGCAGAGGCAGTCTCCCGCGCCTCTTCCGCCTCTGTCGCCTCACGAAAAAGCCGCTTCGCCTCAGCCGATGCACCGGCAGCCAAGGGAAGATGCGCGCGCAGAACAGGCGGCTCCGTCACAGCAGCGCGCGAGCGCTGCGCCGCCGCGCCCACCGGCACCAAACCGTGTTCGCGAAATACCGGAGGCGGAATTGCGTAAGCTCCTTGCCACGGATACACCCCCGCCACGTCGCTAGCCTTCTGCGGGGCCAAAGGGTCGTTTTCCACATGAGCCTGTTGTGAGGCATGTGTGTACGCGCTACGCTTTCCTTCATGAAGCGATGCAAGGGGTACAGTGCGACGTCCTCGGTCATTGTCACGCTGGGCGCGGCAGCGTTTTTTGGCGTCGCCGTGTCTCATGCTGAAGCCCGTGTCTTTATTTCAGAAATCGCGTGGATGGGCACGAGCGCCAATGCAAACGCGGAGTGGATAGAGCTCATGAACGATGGAGCGGAGCAAGACCTTACCGGTTGGACGCTCAGTGCAGCGGACGGTACGCCGAACATACCTCTTAAAGGCACCATATCCGCGAACTCCCATTTTCTCTTGGAGCGCTCAAGCGACGCAACAGTGGCTGAGGTGCCCGCAGGCTACGTGTACACAGGAGCGCTCGACAACGACGGTGAAGTGCTCACTTTATATGACAGCACGGGTGCCGTGGCGGATACCGTGGATGGTACCGCATGGGCGATAGGTGGCGACAACGTGGCAAAGACCACTCCGCAACGGAGCGGAAGTCTTGCCTCGGGAGGTTGGATCACCGCAGAGCCCACACCGGGCTGTGGAAATGCCACCGTGAACATCCAAAGCACCACTACAGAACATACCAGCTCAACCACACCATCGACCTCTGCAGGCACGCAAACGAGTACTTCAGGTGGGTCAACGCAGCGCAGCGGCACGAGTGCAGCGACAGGAGGATCGGGCTCCCGTAAGCCCGCCGTACCTCTACCGCCTTCGCTTACCATTGCCGCAGGCTCCGACCGCACCACCAGTGTGCGCGTACCCGTCCGCTTTGTAGCGGATGTGCGAAAGGAGGGAGGAGTCGTGCTTCCCAACGCAGACGTTCGTTGGAGTTTCGGCGATGGTGCAACAGCGCGCGGCGAGCGTGTCACGCACACATACAAGTATCCGGGCACGTATGTGGTGGTGGCACATACCGAGCGTGAGTTTACCCATCCTCCGCTTGAGGCGCAGGCGTCTGTGGTCGTTCGCGTTTTGCCGTTCGATATTTCCATTGCCGCAGCGGACACGTGGAGCGTCACCCTGATGAACAACGGAGATGAGAATGTGGACATGACGGGTTTTGCGCTTGTTGCTCGCAGCGGCACATTTCGCATGCCGGCGCGCACTATGCTCATGCGTGGCGCGTCTGCACGATTTCCTGTACACGTCACGAAGCTCGCGGTAGCCGCGCACGATGCGTTGGCGCTGTACGCCGCTGACGGTGCTCTTGTGGCACAGTACACACCTGGCACCGCGCGCGGGGCACAGGCCGCCTTGCCGGCGCCACAGACCGTTTCCGCAACGCCTCCTGTCCGCACGTTGGCGCGTGCGGCTGTATCGCGTGCTGCTCCTGCTCCGGTGCAAGCCACTCCTGCCGTAGTTGGTTTGGAGCCGAGCAATGCGTCCCCGCTAGAGCCTGAGGTTTTAGCCGGTGCGGCCGCGCTTGGGGCCACAATGGCGCCAAGCACACCGCTCTGGTGGTGGCTCGCCTGCCTCGGTGGCTTCATCGCGGTCGCCGCAAGCGCGGTACTCCTCTTGCGCAGGGAAGAGCGAGCTGAGGCCGAACGCATGGAGTACAGCCTTGAAGAGGACGACTAAGTGCTTTTTTGCTATAGTGGCCGCAAGGACGTATGAGTCTCACCTCTAAAACCATTGTCGTGACGGGCGGCGCGGGCTTCGTGGGAAGTAACCTTATTGAGGCACTTGTCAAAGAGCCGAGCCTCAAGGTCATCTCTCTTGACAACTATTACACAGGTAGTCGTGATAACCACATACCGGGTGCCACGTACATAGACGGCCATACCAAGGACATCGCAAGCCTCATCACGGAGCCCGTCGATTTGGTGTACCACCTTGGCGAGTACGCACGTGTTGAAAAGAGCTTTGAGGACATACGCGACGCATGGGGGCTCAATGTGCCCGGTACGTTCGGTGTGCTGGAGTTTTGTCGCGCTCAGAAGTGCAAGCTCGTCTATGCGGGGTCGTCAACCAAATTTGCCGACGGCGGCCTCGGGCGTGACCAGAGTCCATACGCGTGGATGAAAGCGTCCAACACCGAGCTTGTGCGCAATTATGGCGACTGGTTTGGGCTTGAGTATGCCATCACCTACTTCTACAACGTGTACGGTCCGCGCGAACGGAGCGGCGCTTTTGGTACGGTCATTGCCATCTTTGAAGACCGGATGCGACAGGGCTTGCCGCTCCGTGTGACGGCACCCGGGACGCAACGGCGCAACTTTACGCACGTGGATGACATCGTGTCGGGGCTTCTTCTTGTGGGAGAGCGGGGAATGGGTGACGAATATGGCCTTGGCGCGGACGAAGCATTTTCAATACTGGAAGTGGCGCAGCTCTTTGGCGGACAGATCGAAATGGCACCCGAAGTGAAAGGGAACAGAATGAACGGCAAGCTCGACGTCCGCCGCGCCAAGCAGGAGCTTGGGTGGAGCGCGAGGCACAGGCTTGAGGAGTATGTCAAAGGGCTTGGACTCACGCGCACAATGCCATAAGAAAGAGCGTCCCCATTGCCATACAAGAGAGATGGATTTCAGCACGTCTGTCTTCTGAACATGACGCCCCATCCCCACTCGTACCCCTCTCTCCATTTGTGATTGCGTAAAGGCATTATAAACTCGCCACATTTCCCTATGCACATGCTTTCTTGGTCAAAGCGAAGTTTTACCAGCGCTTCGATTCGAGCTTTCATTTCACTCGCTGTCCTGCCGGTCATGTTCGTCAGTGGCCTTCAGACCGCACATGCACAAGAAGCACCTCTTCCTAGTCCGCTCATCCTGCGTGACGATGTTACCGGTGGTGATTGTACACAGGTAGGCGAATGGGACGCGGCTATCAAGACCTGTACACTGTCACGCGATGTGGATGGTAGCGGAATTGAGATATACGGCAGCGGTTTGTCTCTGAACGGCGGGCAACATATTCTAAGAGCTCCCGCAGATGGTGCGAACCCCTTTGAGGGTCAAGGTGTCAAGATCAGAAGTGACTATGTATCGGTTTATGATCTTGCTGTTAGTGGCTTTGCCCAAGGCATTGTCGTTGTCGAATCCGCGCATGTGACAGTGAAGAACGTAACCGTCAGTTCCTGTGACGGGGGAATAACTCATGCGGGAGCTGGTAATGCAGGTGTATACACGCAGTATGCGCCCTACACCACGGTTGTCGACTCCACCTTTACCGGCTGTGGCATAAACATTAGCTACAACAATTCATACTGGGGATCACCTAACTCTACGGTACAAAACAACACGGTCAAAGGTACCAGTGCGACTGCACCAGCGTTCTTAACGATCGCCTCTTCTCCTTTAACAACTGTGCGTGGCAACGTAGTGCAATACGGCGCGATTTCTCTGAGCGACTCTGCATCCAGTACTGTGCTGGACAATGAAGCAGTGGGTGTTGCTGGCTATGTGGTACTGTCTCTGTCTCGGTCTGCAGGCACAGTAGTAGGTCGCAACCACATTGCACCACCGACAGATATTCCTGAGCGTAACTGGACATCAGGCGTGTATTTAGACAGCTCACCACATGTGCAGCTGCTTGAGAACCGCATTGATGACTGCACGATAGTATCGGCTACATGCTACGGCGTGTACGCGTTTAGTAGCGACGGCACACTTTTTGAGTCAAATCATATAGACGGGGCCGACATTGGTATGCACTTGCGCAACATGTTGTCGGGGACTGTTCGGAACAACATAATTCAAGGGCGGGTATACGCACTGGAATGGGACGGTGCCAGCAGGGGCGAAGTAGCTGATATAAACGTTTGGGAGGGAAACATATTCCGCGGCGCATCGCTGGGAGTACGTATGCGGGTGTTGGAGTCAACCGTCACGACAGGAGAATTTGTACTTACGAACAACAACTTTATTGATAATGAGGCGGACGTGTACGCAAACGATAGTCCACATGTTCATGTCGTTGCACCGCCTCCAAAAGGCGGCAACTACTGGGACGCATTTGATACGCCGGAGGAAGGTTGTATAGATGGAAACAGTGATGGGTTCTGCGATGCACCCTATGCGTTAAACGGGCCGGGCACACCTTACTATTCAACATATGCTGAACATCAGCTCATTGACGAGCATCCACGCGTCTGTCCTATCGGCGAACAGTGCACCGAGCCGCAGCCGCCGGTCTCACCCGTCACGCTCTCGCTCCCTTCCGAGTCTCCGTACGACAGTGTGCGTGGTGTCGCTTCCACCGGGCCGTACCCCGAGCGCGGCACGGCGGACAAAGATGTGTTTACGTTCAAGGTGGTGTACACGAACGCGAACAACACACCTTCACAGGCACTCAGTGTTCATATCGGCACGAGCGTGGACGACCAGCCGAGTGTATTGCCGCTCACGCTTGACGCGGCTGCCACCGATGCAGCGCTTCGCGACGGCAACTACGCAAACGGTGAACAATACAGTGCCACAAGCACGTTCTCAAAAGAGAAGTACTTCTTCTCGTTCCGTGGGACCACCACGGACGGCACGGCGTTTGCGCTTGTGGATGATAGTTCGAGCTATGACACGAACATCCTCACGTTCCAGACAGGGTACTCGTCGGTTGCATTCATTCCCGGCATACAAGCGAGCAGACTGTTTAGGGAAGGGGTTTTCTTTGAAAATCAGTTATGGGAACCGAACAGAGACGCTGATGCGCAAGCGCTCCGTATGCGTGATACAGGTGAGAGTGTCAACCCGGACATATACACTAAGGCGGGCGCAGGCGGCGTAGTGGACGAGGTGCTCGGTGTTGGGCGCAACGTGTACAAGTCATTTGTCGACGACCTCTCAGCGCTCGCAGTGGACGGCACCATTTCAGGCTTTGCGGTACTACCGTACGACTGGCGGCTTGCGTTCGGCGACATACTTTCAAGAGGAAACGAAGTGGACGGCAAGCTGTACTTCGATGCGTCGCACGGCACGGACACGCACTACATACCGCGCGCACTTCATGAGCTTGCGCAGAGCTCGGACTCAGGAAAAGTGACAATAGTCGCACATAGCATGGGCGGACTGCTTGCAAAAGCGTTACTCGCCAATCTTGAGGACAACGAGGAGCATCCGTACCGCAGCGTTTTGGATGAAGTAGATACCGTGGTGCTCGTGGCGAGCCCGCAGCTGGGTACGCCGAAGGCCATTGGTGCGCTCGTACACGGGTATGATACAGAGCTTGATGTGCCCTACCTCGGCTGGCCGAATGTGACGAAAGGCGTTACAGCCCGTAGCTTGAGTCAAAATATGAGGAGCGCGTATACACTGCTTCCGTCCGCTGCGTATTTTACACGTGTCAATGACATCGACGAGGACGGGACCGTGCTGCCGTACACGACCGTTGTTTCTGACTCTATCGGCACTGTACGCAACCATGATGCCCTAACGCAGTACTTGACTCGCAGCCCGTACTACAGCTCACATGACCTCGTGCAGCCGTTACACCTTTGGGGACCATTCATTGACGAAGCCCAAAGACTCCACAGCCGCATAGACACATGGACACCTCCCGATACCGATCAAGACGGCATTCCCGACATCCGCATCGTGCAGATAGCAGGGTGGGGGAAAACGGATACGCTTAAAGGCATTCGTTATGCGCAAGCGCGCCGGCAGGTGACCTGTCCTGCAGGCTTCACGGGCGCATGCTATGAAACCATCCAAGACCCCCAGCCGGTTTTTACCGTGGACGGTGACGGAACGGTTGATATCCCAAGCGCCGTTGCGATGGGTACGACGACGAACGGAGGCGTGGAGACGTGGTATGTGAATTTGTTTGATTACAACAGAGTTAGTCAGCTTCACTTAAACCGCGAACACGGAGACGTTTTTGAAATTGACGAAGTGCGTACGTTACTTGCACATGTCATGCGACGCGAAGATGTTTCAACGTACCCTTTCGCATACATTTATCGTGACCCCACGGTGCTGAAGGCCGATGAGGATGAACCATATCTTCGCCTCTCACTCCACTCTCCAGTAGCTATAGTCCTGTATGACGGCGAAGGTAACCACACCGGACATGCCGCAAGTTCGACTGCCAATTCTCCCATATATGACGAACAAATTCCCAACAGCTACTACCTTGAATTCGGCGAGGGTAAGTACCTAGGCATGCCGGGTACAGAAGCGCATACCGTCAAGCTGGACGGACTGGCAAAAGGAACATTCACTCTTAAACTGCAAGAGCAAGTTGGGGATGTAACGATGAAAGAGGTTGTGTTTGAAGACATCCCTGTCACCGCTTCGACCACGGGTACGATAATGCTTACCAAGCTCACTACACCAACACAACCCGTACTAGTGCTCGATATCGACGGTAATGGTACGACCGATTTCACTTTGTCTACCGCAGGTACGGGCGTGTCCGTCCTTGACCGGGTCAAGATTGCGAAAGCATATGCAAATACACTTACTGCACCTAGGTGGCTTAAAGACTGGATATTGCTGCGGCTTGACCTCATTGAGAAACTCCTCACTGCTACCGATAAAAGAAGCACGCCCAAGGGCAATGTTGTTGCTGCGCGCGCACTCCTCAAGACCTTACTATGGTCGGTTGAGAATCAAGCAGGCAAGCTGCTCGCGCGTGAGGATGCAGAATCGCTCAAGGCCCAAGTTGAGCAACTACTACGACTGCTGATTTGAGTAGACAGTGGTCGATTAGAAGCAGAATTAATAAGCTAAACATATTTGCTATGAGTCAGATACATATAAAAATAACCGTTGCTGTTTTTCTTGTTGTAACCACAATCATAGGTATGTTATTGGTATTTCCCCAGTTCGTCGGCCTGTGCCCACAGCTGCACGAGCTCCCTAACGGGAAAGCTATTTGTATCACAGGCACCGATGCCGTAGGGGCGTTATTGGCAGTTATCTCCCTCTCCCTCCTCCTCTCCCTTCTCCCGCTTCTTTTTACGCGTGAAAGCATCTACCGTGCATATCGTACGTTTGCGCTGTGGTACTGGATTATTGTGCTAGGCCTCATCCTCCTCGCGCCTAGAGACAGCGGACACGACTACGTGCCCATGGGCGCCACCCGTGAAGAAACCGCGCTCGTGTTCTCCATTTTGTTCGTACTCATCTCTTGGGCGATAGCGCTGGTGCGCTATATGCGGTTGCGTAAGAAGTAGTAGACGGCTTAAGAAGTATAGGCACCGCGACCGGCACGTTAGAACTTCAGTTTGAGGAGTACGAGGATAATGCGCTTGTGAAAGGACGGACACACTCGAATATCCCAGTCGCCAGCGGACTCAGCGCAACATTCACGCTCACCAACGTTCAGGATATCGGCGTGATTGCGGTAGACACCGACGGTAATGGCACTTCAGACCTCACTCTTGCGCCAGAATCGCCGTACGAGGTCGCACAAGAGCTCAAGCGGTATGTGGCTAATCTAAACGTCCCTATCCTCCCGAAACTACTACTCATCGAGGTGGGCCACATTGAAGACAACCTTTCGAAGGGTAAGACAAAACAAGCACTGAAAGCTGTACGTTCCATGCAGGTCAGTGTGGGCATTGGGGAGCGTTTCCGCATACTCACGCCGGAGCAGCGGAGCGTCATAAATGCTTATTTGGCACGCATTGCAGGTTTACTTATTAATTAGCAAAAAGCCATGAACACTACACACCGTGCATGGTTCGTCGGACGTGGACTTCTATTAGGAATGTTAATTGTGGTTGCCATATCGTTAGCGCATGCCGTATATTCGTTTAATGGTACCTGTGGTCTAAACTTGGGTGATTTGGGCAGCTCTGCTCATCCGTGCACGTTCATCGAATTTGTAAGTAGCAGGAATGGATTATTGCTATTCCTGTATATCTGGCATGCAAGTATGTGGTTATTTGTAACACTTCCCGTACTGTTGATATGCGTCGTGGTGCAGCTTTATTTTGGCGAACGCCCATCTATAGGCGAAAAGCGGTAAAGGCTTACATGTATTCATCACAGAAGACAAGAGACGCCTCGGCAACTAGATAATACTAATGCGTACATCCATCTCAATGCGTGATTCCGAATGCTTACGCTAGAACAGAAGACAACTGTTCTGGGGTATTTGGTGAGGTTGGAAAAGTTTTTAGTAGCTAGCATAGATGTATCGTATGAAAAGAATACTTTTTTGGTCAAGGGTGTAGCGCTCGGTCTGTTACTTTCGGTAGGTATCGCAGCGTTTGTAGTCCTGTGGGACTTTAATGGCCGATGTGGATTGGAACCTCTTGGTCATTCGACATCTTGCTCGTTGGCTGAGTTCCTTGGTCGCGCAGATGGGTTTCTCCTGCATATGAAGCTTCTATTTGGGATGTTTACAGTAGTTATTCCTGTAACCCCGGCGGTTGTAGCTATTACGGTGATTACATTGTATTTGGTGCGTTGGGTAAGGAACAAATAGTATAGCGATGGCAAAAGCATCCAGCCTTCTCCTGGGCTACAAGTCTTACACCAATTTGAGGAGTATGAGGACGGGGCGCTTGTGAAAAAGTGCACACATCTAAACGTGCCCATCACGGAAAGACTAGACGCAACATTTGCGCTCACCAACGTCGTAGCTATAGACCTGTATGACGACGAAGGCAACCACACCGGACATGCCGCAAGTTCGACTGCCAATTCTCCCATATATGACGAACAAATTCCCAACAGCTACTACCTTGAATTCGGCGAGGGTAAGTACCTAGGCATGCCGGGTACAGAAGCGCATACCGTCAAGCTGGACGGACTGGCAAAAGGAACATTCACTCTTAAACTGCAAGAGCAAGTTGGGGATGTAACGATGAAAGAGGTTGTGTTTGAAGACATCCCTGTCACCGCTTCGACCACGGGTACGATAATGCTTACCAGCCTCACCACACCAAGACCGCCTACAGCTACACCATATCCGCGACCGACGGGGCGGGGAACGAGTCGGCGCAGTCTCCGGCACGGTACGCGTACACGAAGTCAGTACCGATGATTGTTTCCGTCACCTCCTCGGCAAGTAATATCGGCGCAGGCGGCAGTGCCACCATCACCTGGAACGTTTCCGGATACACTTCGTGCACCAGAAGCGGTGGGTGGAGCGGCACCGTGCCCGCCGACGCGCCGTTCTCCGGCTCGCTTGTTGTCACTCCCGCTGTAACCACCACCACCTACAAGCTCACCTGCACCGCAGGCGGCTCTACGGGCTCAGCAAGCGCCACGGTCGGGGTGTGGTAACGCTGAGGATCGAGTAACGAGCACGATGCCTGGTACCCTTTGCGGCGGTTGTGAACAGGGTGCGATTGGGTACGAGAAACATGCTTGGTAAAATGTGGAGTATGAAGAATATAAAAAGAATCGTACTTGTTGTTTCTGGGGTGGTGGGCGTGAGTATTCTTATTATCAACCACATCGGGACGTTTGAGGTTTGTAGTAACAAATTTACTTGCATTGATCAATTAGTTGCCACGTAACCGCTCACACCCCCCACAAATGGCTCTGTTAAGCCATGCGTGGCGTTCGCA
>CAYWMQ010000015.1:0-7038 GCA_964459635.1 uncultured Candidatus Saccharibacteria bacterium
CTGGTCTTGTTGTATTTCAACGGTTTTTGATGGGGAGAAGTGCGGGCACTTCAGCGGCCCATCAGATTGACAGAGCACATTACCTGCTGTGTCAGCTACATACACACTGACACGCAGTACGCTATTTTGACGTACACGCGCGAGGACCTGCTCGCAGCCGGGACCGATGAGGGCGGACGAAGCCGGGACGCGCTGCAGATCCTCAAATGCCCGATTCAGCGTTTGTTCCAAACGCAACGCCGCCATTTCACTGTATAGCCGGACATCCTGAAGGGAAGTGGCTTCTGCGGCGCGTCGGTCGGTGTAGTAGCCAAACAAAACTATTATGTAGACGGGCACGAGCGCCACTGTTGCAACTGCATATAGCCACAGCGTAAGGTTTGGCTTACCGCCTACCGAACGTGGTAGCATTGATCGCATGCGCGTGAGCGCAGCACGAATAGTTTGGGCTGTGTGAGACATGGCGGGTACGCTAAGCTGCGTGGTAAGCATGTCCCCCTCAGCCTACGTAACAGCCACCATAGCACGTGTTTGAGCATTCGTAAAGAGTCTCGTGGCACGGTACCGTTAGGATATTCAGCAAATGTATGTATTGCGTACAATGATACGTGCCGCTCAAGCTGTCGGGTCTTCTCGCGGTAATCCCCCAGCATATGCATGTGCATTGTGCGTTCAATTAAACGGAAAGCACGAGGTACGCGCCGGGGAGGTAGCTCCCCAAAGAGTACCTCCCCGGCGCTTACTCGATATCAATTAAGATAAGCGCGTCATCTTGCATATATGATCGTTATAGATTCGGCATAGCTTGTAACGCTGTGCACACTGCGCCGGCAACGTTTCCGTGGCCAGATCGTGGCATCACCTGATGTGACGCCGGCCGGCGCGTGGACAGCATGTAATTGCTAGGGCCCATGAATGAACCATTTCTGTACACAGTGTACCGCACCAACATGAGCCGAAGATGAACACGTGACGGATATGAGCTGTTACGTAGCATGCTACGTAACTCCTGACAACAATTCACCTTGTGCATACTGTTGCGCCCGCTCTGTAAAGTCCTCGCTTATCTCATTGTCGCCGATGGGCTCCTCGACCTTGCTCGGCAGCACTTTACCGGCGGGCAGCTCCACGTGCACGCGCGTACCCTGCCCCACCGTGCTACGAATGGTGATCTTACCACGGTGCAGCTTTAGTATTTCGCTCACGATAGCGAGGCCAAGGCCACTAGATGCTCCCGTGCGGTGACGCGAACGGTCGGCCTTGTAGAAGGGCTTGAATATGTTGACCAGGTCGTCGCGCGCTATTCCGACGCCCGTGTCTTCAATGTCGAGCGTAATGTAGTGTGCATTCAAAGGCGCGCAGGAGATAATGATACTGCCGCCGGGCTCCGTGAACGAGATGGCATTTTGCACCAGGTTGTACACCACTTGCCCAAGCGCCACCTTGTTACCCCACACAGTCGTGGGAGGAGTGCTTCGTAGGACGATCTTCACCTTGTGGGTCTGCTGGTATTCGGCGAGCGTATGCACCATCGCGGCCACGATCTCGGAAAGTACTATGTTTTCAAACGTAATACGCTCGGTACGATAGAAGTTGTTGAACGTAATGAGGTTATTGATGATTCCCGCAGCACGCTCAAGCTCTTCTACGTTGTCTTGCATGATGCGCTGGCTTGCGATCGGTATTTCGCTGCGCAGCATAAGCACTTCTGTGTTGGTGCGAATGACAGACAGGGGTGTGCGCAGCTCATGCGCAATGTCGGCAATAAAGCGCTTCTGTGCAGCGAGTGCCTGCTTGGCCGGCGCTATGGCAACACGGGAAACCGCACACCCCAGCAGCAGTGCCAGGCCAAGCATGCACGCGAAGGCGAGCGATACGTACTCGGTCCGTACTGCGCGCACATGTTCACTGACGCGTTCGCCCGGGGTCCCGCCGGAAAGTACGGCGGATATTCCCTCAAGCATTTCCTTTCGTAACGCCTCCTCCACCACCATTAGGCAGAGCCACACGAACGCGAGCAGCACTACCGCCGCAAAAAGCTGCAGCGCGACAATGCGTATTTGGGTGCGAAATAGAAAGTCATGCGCGTACCTGTCACGCAAGGCGGTACCCCACGCCGCGAACTGTTTCCAAGATGCCCTCGCGACGCCCGGGGTCGAGTTTGTTGCGGAGATTCTTGACATGCACGTCTACAATGTTACTAAAGCCCGTAAATTCAAAATCCCAAAGGTGATCAAGCAGCGTTTCTCTCGTAAGCACTTGGCCCGGATGCCGCATGAAGTACTCAAGCACGACAAACTCTTTTAACGTGAGCTCAATGGGTTTACCCGCTTTCGTGACCGTTCGTTCATTCACGTTGAGCTCAATGTCACGATGGTGCAGTACGGTCGGTAGTACTTCTTGGGGTCTGCGTGTAAGCGCTTGAAGCCGAGCCACAAGTTCGGCAAAGCTGAACGGCTTGACCATGTAATCGTCCGCGCCCAGCGAGAGTAGATCGACCTTTTGCTCCACTTCTCCGCGGGCGGTAAGTATGAGCACGGGAGTGGTGATCTTTTCATCGCGCAGCTCTTTACAGAGAGTCGCGCCGTCCTTGCCTGGCATCATCAGGTCGAGGATGAAGATGTCGTACTCATTACGATACATCTGAATGCGCTGGCTTGCCGTGTCGCCGTCATGCAGAACATCTACGGCGAACCCTTGCTTTTCCAAGCCCTCCTTGAGGGCGGCGGCCAAACGTTCCTCGTCTTCAACTAATAGTATACGCATGTAAATGGGTGTCCCACATGAAGCAGGCACTGAGTTAGCTGCTTATATACTGTACAGCTTCGCAAAAAGAGGATGAAGGCTTCATGAAGCACGGACCGCTTTTAGTACCGCTATCCCGTGCGGAGGAAGAGTCACCCGTGCTACCGCTCGGCCGGCACGCTCTTCCACAAGAATATCCCCCGCATTTGCCAGGAGATCGCGAACGAGAGTGCCGGACGGCGAGATAGTATTGTCCAGAGTTACGTACTGCGTTACTTCCTCGCGCTTTAGGTTAAGTACCACAACGAGCTCGGTATCGTCAAGAATACGCGAATAGGCCAGGAAGCCCCACCCGAGCGCGGCATATGCCCACGCTGAGGCGTTATCCGACACTTCACGGAAGTAGCATCTGCCATACCGTACTGCAGGCTCGTCCGCTCGCACGCGTGCAATGGCTGCTATACCACGATACAGAGGGTGCTCACCGTTAAAGAAATGCATACCCTGCGTGCCGAACGCACCCCACTCCCCGCCGAACATGTTTTCACGTATGAACGTGTCATGCCAGGGGCCCGGCGGCGCACCACCATCAAAGCCCTGTTCCGTGCCGTAGTACATGGAGGGTATTCCCGGACTTGTGAGGAGATACCCGATGGCGAGCACTGCTTGGGCCGGGTCTGCACCCCCGTGAAGAAAGCGCCTATGCGGGCGAAACATTTGATCGTGATTGTCCACAAAGGTGACAAAGTATTCACTTGCATCGTTCTCCGGATACAGCCTTCGCAGTCGCTCATAGCGTTCGCGCAAAAGCTGCGGACTTGCAAAGCCCTTTATCACTTCTTCGAGCACAAAGTAGAGAGGAAAGTCCAGTGCCGCGTCGAGCGCATGCATTTTTTCGCCTCCGTGGATGCGCGGCCCCACGTACTGGCGCACCGTGTCATCGCCCGAGACTATCTCTCCAAACAAGAAAAAGTTCTTCTTTCCAACGGACTCTGCGTATTCTTTGATGGCGGTGCAAAACTGCGCTGTGGCGGTGTCCTCTATGTGCTTGACGGTGTCGATACGGTAGCCGTCTATGTCTGCGGTGCGTATCCAATACTTGTAGACCGACTGCATAGTGCTCAACACTACGGGATTGCCGAAGTCCAGTTCCTTAAGATTTATGAAGTCGCCGTTGAGGGACTCTTCCGTATCCATCCAGTTCACAATGCCTCCGCGACGTTTGTAGCACTCCGGGCTTTGGAGCTCAGCCGGCCATACCGCATCATCAGGGCCAAGCTCGCCCTCCGGTGATCCTCTGCGCCAATACCCAAACTCGTACCGTGTGCCATCGTGCCGATAGAGCGGTGCCGCATCATCCTTATAAGCCCAGTTGTCGCCCGTGTGGTTGATGATGATATCGAGTATGACGTACATACCAAGCTCGTGCGCTTTACGCACGAGCTCAATAAGGTCTTCCTTGGTGCCGATACGCGGGTCGATCTCCAAAAAATCCTGTGTAGCATACCCATGGTATGAGCCACTCCAGTCACTGCGATTTTTTAGAACCGGCGAAAGCCATACCGTTGTAGCGCCCACACCTTTGATGTAGGTAAGCTTTTCCGTCACTCCTTTGAGCGTACCGCCCTGAAAACCCGCTCCCGTGTGGTCCTCAAGACTACGCGGCCTAGTGGTGCCATCGTACGGCGGATGTTCACGTCCGTCGTGAAAGCGGTCAATGAGCAGGAAATATATAAAGTGGTCGCGCCAATCTGCGGGTGACGGATAGAGGGGCCTGTCAACTGAAAGGTCGAGCTCCTGCACCGAACGAATGTGCTCTGCCATATATACATGGTACCACGCTTACACGTGCCTATGTTCTGCTTCATGCACAGCATGCTACAGGTACTTCGCTAGCTGTTCGCGCGACACGGCGCCCTCGCGCAGTATGCATGCCTTCGGTCCACGTGCGTCCACGAGCGTGCTTGGCAGTGAGGAAGGCAAAGTACCTCCATCGATCACCAGGTCGACCAGTTGAGCGTTGGGGCCCAGTGCCTCAAGCATGGCGCTGAGCGTACGAGGCTGTTCGTGGCCTGCAATGTTCACGCTGGTGGATATGATGGGCTTTGGAAACGCAGTGGCTAATGCGAGACAAAACGGATGTGCGGGAATACGTACTGCAATATAGTCGGGACCACCCGCGGGCGGCGATAAGCGGTTATCCGTTTTTTCAAGCTCTAGCGAAAGTGGTCCGGGCAGAAATTGCTGCGCGAGAGCACGAGCAAGCGGAGTCACATGCGCAAAAGACGCAGCATCATTGAGCGAAGCCGTCATGACGAGCATCGGCTTGTGTGTGTCACGCTGCTTGATACGCACGATGCGAGCCACAGCCTCAGGGTATGTCGCATCTGCTCCAAGCCCATACACTGTATCGGTCGGGTACACCACCACGCCGCCGCTCTGAAGCACGGCTTCTGCCGCCGCCACTGCTTTGTCCAGTATATCGCCTTGTAAATGTATTCTTTGCATACCAGTGTTACATTAAACACTTGCTCGAGAACCATGCCCCATGCGTGTTATAGATCAGTGTACGCGTTATTTTCGAAGGTGAGGGAGAAAATAATGCGGCACCATGTGGTGCCGCATTATGGGCCCTATAGAACAATACTATTGACGAGTTCCTGTAACTCCGCATAGAGCTCGCCGTATCCCCAGTGGTCTATAACCTTCTGCGCGTCTTTGGGGAGTATCCAGTTCATCGCAATCCCCACATAGACACAGCAGACCAAGTTCTGACCAGTCTTATTGAAGCCAGCGAACGCAATCAGTAGATTGGCATCCGGCAGACGCAGCGAGCAACCCATACTATGTGCATCGCTAGCGTCACCGAGCATTTTCAAGTATCTCGCGGCCGCTTCCCGCGAAAGAATAACATCATAGTCTTCGGTATAGTCTTCGGTGCTTCGACCCCAAAATGAGCATACCGTAAGAGCTGGGGCGGCAGGATTATCTGCAGCGACACGTATTGTGACCGCATTGGGCTCTCTATAGTACCGCTCAAAACGCACCGCCTCAACGACTTTTGCGGCGATGCCGACTGCCCGCTCAAGGTCTGCGGGCTCTACCTTAACTGCACGCTTATGCACGACGCTACCTCCTAAGTGGTGAAAGTGACCTTGTATTGTCTTAGCATACAGTTGCGAATGCGTCAAGACGCGACGATGCACGTGCTCACGCCCTGTCGTCTCTTCGAACCGCCTGCCTCGACGGTAGGCAGGCAGCGAAGCAGTCCGGGATTCGTACGACGGTAAGTGCAAAATCTGGATTGCTTCGCTGCGGCTCGCAAAGACGTAGACTTTGCGGTATTTTTAAAGGTGTGAGAGGTTACACCGCGAGTGTCACATCTCTGCGGCTATGCGCATACCGCGCAAGCATAGCAAGCTCTTCCGGCGTATTCGCACCAAGTGCCTCCTGTGCGTCTTCAAGCACCACGCTTCTGACTGCCAGGCCCTCTGCACATGCGAGAGCCACGAGGTCGGTAAGGTAGTACTCACCCGCTGCGTTGTGCGCAGTGAGGCGCGGTAGCACCGATACGAGCCACCCTGTGTCAAAGCAGTAGACTCCGGTATTTACTTCGTGTAACGCCCGCTGCTCCGGAGTGGCGTCCTTGTACTCAACGATGCCGCGCACATTGCCATCCCCGTTGCGTATCACGCGTCCGTAGCGTTCAAGCGCCTGGTACGGCTCGCTAAAGTGTGGCGGCCGAGCGGTCAAAAGGGTCAGTACTCCCATACTGCTTTGGTGTGCGGCGTAGAGGCTCGCGAACGTGCTGCGTGTAATGAGGGGCATGTCACCGTACACCACCAGCGTAGGCTGTACCGCGGTCTTTTGCAGTAGTTCGCTCGCACACCGCACGGCGTGACCGGTACCGAGCTGTTCGGTTTGCACAACACAACGCACGTGCTCACCCACTGCGGCACGCACCTCATCGCTTTTGTACCCTGTGACTACAATGGGGCTCGACGAGAGCCCGGACACCGCATCAAGCACATGACTCACCATTGGGTGCCCAAAGAGCGGGTGCAAGACTTTCGGCAGTTCACTTTGCATGCGCGTGCCCTTCCCGCCCGCAAGTATAACGACATTTGCATCTGTATTCATGGTACGAATGAGGTCAGTATCATAGCACAAAGTGAACCATACGGAGTTGAAGAGCGGATGAATTGGCCGTATACTGCAAACGTTCGGGCGATTAGCAGAGCCCCGACGCTTGCCGGGCAAGGTCGGGGAGCCGACCTCTGCTGCGGCAGAGCG
>CAYWMQ010000015.1:7138-18546 GCA_964459635.1 uncultured Candidatus Saccharibacteria bacterium
GGTACGGTACATAGAACGCAGTGCATGGTACAGTGGCTTTGGGCGATTAGCTCAGCCCCGACGCTTGCCGGGCAAGGTCGGGGAGCCGACCTCTGCTGCGGCAGAGCGTCGGCTTTGGCTAGAGCCTGTCTGTGGTACGGTACATAGAACGCAGTGCATGGTACAGTGGCTTTGGGCGATTAGCTCAGTTGGCTAGAGCGTCCCCTTGACGTGGGGAAGGCCAGGGGTTCGAATCCCTTATCGCCCACAACACATATCAGTCTTCAGCAGTGTCAGTATTGCATGGTGCCAGATCCGTACTGATTCGTACGAACTCGCCATACGCGTCCCGCATACGACGAGCGTATGCTATTATGCTCGTATGAAGATCCTTGCCATTGAAACGTCGTGCGATGAAACTGCCGTCGCAGTTGTTGAGGGGAGCGGGACGCTCGCGGATGCTCACTTCAAGATCCTAGGCAACGCGCTCTACTCCCAGGCGGACAAGCATGCACCCTACGGGGGAGTGTACCCCACACTCGCCAAGCGCGAACACGCTGAAAACCTTGTGCCGCTTATGGACAAGGCGCTTACCGATGCGGGACTCCGTACGGAAGGCGCACGCACGCTCAACGCAGAGATGTTGCAGTACTTGCGCACACTGCTCGTGCGGGAGCCGCGCCTCTATAACACACTCGTGCATTTTGTGGAGTCGTACCGAAAGCCCGGCGTTGACCTCATAGCCGTGACGCACGGGCCGGGGCTTGAGCCGGCGCTCTGGGTCGGAGTGAATTTTGCCAACGCGCTCGCGTATGTCTGGAACATACCGGTGCTGGCGATAAACCATCTTGAGGGCCATATCGTGAGTGCTGCGGCAAAGCCTGTGAACGAGGCCGGCACCGAGTTTGCCCTTGGAGCCACACCTTTTCCCGCGCTTGCGCTCTTGGCAAGTGGCGGACACACGCAGCTCGTACACGCGGAGTCCTGGGGCACCTACAAGGTGGTGGGAGAAACACGGGATGATGCTGTGGGCGAAGCGTACGACAAGGTGGCGCGCATGCTCGGCCTGCCCTACCCCGGCGGCGTCTCGCTCTCCAAGCTCGCAGATGAGGGGCGCAGACGCGCTCATGAGGTAAGCCAGGGTTCAGCTATGTGGCGCAAGCCCTTGCCCAGGCCAATGATACAGAGCGACGATCTCAACTTCTCGTTTTCAGGCCTTAAAACTGCAGTGCTCTATCTTATTCGTGACGCAGGTACACCTGATGACGAAGCAAAACGCATCCTTGCCGCGGAGTTTGATGCCGCGGTGGGCGATGTTATCACCACAAAGGTCGACCGTGCGCTCATGCAACACCCTGCCACGCTATTCGTAATGGGCGGTGGTGTGTCGGCGAGCGAGTACCTGCGCTCTCGTCTCCGCACCATGCTCACGGAGAAGCACCCGGAGGTACAGGTGCGATTCCCCTCGCGAGAGCTGTCCACTGACAATGCGGTCATGATAGCGCTCAACGCGTACGTTCGTACGCTGCACAATGACGCCGAGGGTCTGCCCGGTGCCGAGGCTGTGGATACTCCAACCGACTGCCCCAAATTGCGGGCCAACGGGTCACTAAAACTCTAGCTTCTCAGAACTACTGCGGGACATCAAGCCGGCAGTAGTCGTATACCTTCAATGGCGTGCCATAATCCACGCTCTTTAAGCGGCACCTGCAGCATCGGCAACATCCGCTCGGATGCGTTTCGAAACAGTGAAGGTGGACGCACTTTTCGTTCAAGATCTGATGTTCTGCTTCTGCGGACGAGTCGTATTCCGTCTATCGCACAGTGAGGCTTCTGCGAACGAGCAAACGCAGGAGTCCGAGGGTCTGCATCACGCGAATACACGACCCGTATACCGTCCCATGTACTGTTCCGTGCTGTTGCCTGTGCATTCATGAAATGAGTATGAGTGTAATGAATACTACGGTACCGTCCGTGTGAAGAGTATGCCTGTGGCACTACGCTTGTGCAAGCACGCCACGTAGCTGACCATGCCGCCGTGCAGTCGTCACGCGCTCACTGATCACATACTCCATGCTGCCGACCCTTTGTGAACGCACAGATAGCTTTGAAGTGGTGGGGCTATACATACGCTGCAGCAGGTCGAACACCACCATGCAAAGCGGTACAAGCAAGAGCACTGCAAGTCCAAGCCATCCTGAAAGCCATGTATGTGCATAACCGAGGTACGGAAGCGCAAACAATACATTGCCGTACGTGTCTCGCACACGCAACGCATACTCTACATGTTGTGCATCTCGTGTGCGCACATGCAATGTGCCGGAATCAACGCTAAGAGCACGCACCGTATGAACCGCCGCAGCGCCGTTTGCAAGCGGTACGGCGATACGTTGGCCCGACACAAAGCCGGAAGCCTGCGCACGCGCAACAAGCAGATCACCATGCACCTCACCGGGACCCGTACCTGTGCCCGCGCCCATGAAGAATTTGACATCAAACACTGCGCCAACAGCCGAGCTCAGCAAAAGAAGCAGCATACTTACACCAACGGTGGCGTACGTGTAGAAAAAACCGCGCACAAGAGTTTGCATAGGATGTACCGATTATGGGCGGGCCTTGCCCGTGACTGCTCCGCACCTGTCGGGGCTTACGGAGCCCGGAAAGAGTTCCGGCGCAAACCCCGCGTAGCTGCAGATCAGCCCCCTGATCCAGTCACGCATTTTTAAAGCAGAGGCGACTGCGCACGCGTAACGTGCGTGCCGCCCTGCTCTATAGATACGATGCGCCTTTAGCTTGACATAGGCAATGTTGATAAGTCATGCGATAAGGACCGGTCCGAGAGGTCAACCGGTGTCTCATGTCCATGAGAAAAGCTTCGTTCTTGGCCATTTTCTCACGGCCATAGTATTGTGGCCATGAATACCGAGAAAAAGGTCCTACGTCCTATATTTTGCTCGTGAGTATGCGGCGCAGCCGAGCGGTGAAACCTGGTCGTACGCGGGCGCGTTCGAGCATGAGTAAAATATCGTCCGCTCGTAGGGCCGCTTCACGGTACCCCTCGCCCATCAGCCTGTCGGCTTTCGCGAAGTCGGAAACAGAGTAGTGTTCGAGTCGCGGCTCGATGAAGATCTCATCAGGACGCGGCAGGTGCGGGTGGGCGTTCATAATAGCGAGCGACTTGGACACCACTCCAAAAAGGCTTCTGGGTGCGCCGGGTGCTATCCACCTGTTTACGTTCACACCGATCTTGATAGTGGCACCTATTTCCTCCAACACTTCGACGGGGAAGTTCAACGAAACACCACCGTCCACCAGCAAGCGCTCACCTTGGGCTAGAGGAGCGAAAAAGCCGGGCAGGCAGGTACTCGCGAGCAGCGCCTCAACCACCGACCCGCTCCTCAACACCACCTTCTCCGCGCCCACCAGATCAGTAGCGACTATGGCGAGAGGTATCTGTGCGTCTTCTATCACCTTACCTTCAAAGTGCGGGGTAAGGACGGCGCGTAGGGCGCTATGACGCAAAAGTCCGAGCTTTGACATCGCCGGGCGTGAAATGCTCCGCCAGCTGATGCGTCGCGCTTCTTCCGCCACTTCCTGCAGTGGAATGCCGAAGGCAACACTGGCGGCTACGATAGCTCCCGCGCTTGTTCCGGCCACGCAGTGTACGGGTATGTGCTTGTCATGCAGTGCCTGTACCGCACCCACATGTGCAATACCCAGCGCGCCGCCACCTGAAAGCGCAAGTCCGACTATCGGTTCTTCTCTACGTGCATGGTTCATAAGCGCGTCTATGTACCTTTTATACCACACCGCCGCGCCAGCACACCGAGTAGCGTGTGCGCAATATCGAAAGCCCCGTCGTCGTCAACGGGGCTTTCACGTTACCCGTGCTTGTGCTTGGTCAAGCATGCGTGCATCTCCTTACCGGAGTCGTACCAGTCGCAAAATGCTTGGTACATGCACGCAACAGCGTCATCAGGAGTTCTACACGTCCAGATATGTCCGTCCAGCTCGCGCCGCACCAGAATATTGAACGGGCCATTAACACACAACACAACGATAGGCTCGTTTTCGACCACCAGCCTACCGTACCTAACGTTGCGTACCTTTCTCGCGTACCAGACCGACATCTCGGAATCGCTCACGTACAGATCAAGAGCGCGGCAGGGCCTTTTGCCACGCCCGCTCTTGATGAGTTGATGCAGGTCTGCGGCCGCAGTGGCTATTTTACGAAATTGAGCACGATCAGCGCGACTACGAGTGCGCATTTTTTCCTCCTGTCCTTGAGCCGTTGTCCTGGTTCCAGAATGCACCAGCTCCCACGTAGCGGTCAAGAACACCCCGGTCGCATAGACCGGGGTGTTGTGTGTATACCAAGCTACCCATATGCAGGCGGCTCGGCCGCGTGCGTGCGACAAATACATGAACCGGCGGCCCGCGCTACGAGATCGGGCGCGAGCTCTCTGAGAAAGCCTGCGTACGGACGCGTTATGTGCCCATACGGCACAGCACGCAGAGGAACAATGTGGTATTTGGGCGGTACGGGGGGACGCGCCACTCCCATTGCCCGATAGACATGCCAGTCGACCGACACGTTACGCGCCCTCACAACTGTGTCCAGATGCGTAGGAGCAACGTGAAGCGTAAGCCAAGCCTTGTGTTTGTCCACCAGGTAGTGCAACGCGGCCGCCGGCGTCTTTCTTTCCCCGCACACCTCGATCGTGGGCAGCACGAACAACCCGTTACCTGCGGCAGCGCTCACGAGCACCAACCCGCCCGACACCTCCAGCACGAGTGCGATCTTCTGTATGCTTGACATGTACACCTCCACAGAAACCCTATGCACTATACGGCAGATCCCCGTTACGATACAAGCAGAGCCGGTAGTGGCTGCACGCCTCCGGCTCTTGCTACACAGCAATACTGCCGCCTTCTGCTACCGGTTGATCCACCCGAATGCGCTCCGGATACCGGTAAGTGCACGTACAAGCGCGTGACGAACAGTCTGTGGTGCGGCGTACGCTGCGGCAGCCACGCGTGTAGTAGCTCCGGTAGAAGCAACGGACGCTACAGGCGCAGCAGCTATACGAGATTGCGGCTCCGGCACTGCAGTGCCTACGCGAGACGTATCCATTGCATCGTCGTCCTCAGAAGTCGGGGGCAAGCCTTCTCTCGTCACAGCGCGGTCTCGCTCAATGCGCGCGCGAAATTCAGCCATCTCGAGTTCCTGAGACTCGCTCAACGGAAAGTCCAGTTCATCGCAATACGTTTCATTGATCTTTTTCTGCGTCGTGAAGTACACGTATCCGGTAGGACGTTCTATGCCCCAGGGCTGCAGTACGGTTTCGGCATGCTTCACCTGGAACGCACGCACCGCTTGCTCGGTGGCGTAGCCGTATATTCCGGAGAGCGGCACGGTGGCACCTTCGAACGTACGCAGGAAGTACTGGAGCTTGGCGACCTCCAACGGATCGTTAACGTGATGTGTCCCGATGTACGTGTGCAGAAGCGCACGACATGAGCGAACCGGAGTTGCAAGTGGCTCGTGAGCACTCACTCGTACCGTAGCTGACGCAACGGGTGATCTTGCAGGGCGGCCGAGATTGTTCTCATAGTCGGGGTGCGCCTCTACGCCGCTCACAAAGGCTTTGTTGCTATAGAGCCCCGGTCTTGAGCTTGTGCTGAACGTAACCGTGTAGCTGACTTCGACCACTTCGTCAGTTCGTATTGTGTCGAGACTCCACTTATGCTCCGTCACCCCCTGACCTTCTTCGGTGTACAGTGTATCTACGAGCAAGGCCTTATATACCGGCCCGCCGGAGTTCTTAATGCGTACCGTGTAGTCGACACTTTCACCTGGGCGCACCTCGCTCTTGCTTGCGGTCTTCTCGATAACAAGCTTCGCACTTCCGAGCCGCAATACGCCGCCACCCCGTGTCATGTACCGAACCTGAGCGTTGACC
This sequence comes from uncultured Candidatus Saccharibacteria bacterium, assembly GCA_964459635.1. Taxonomy (GTDB): domain Bacteria; phylum Patescibacteriota; class Minisyncoccia; order Phycocordibacterales; family UBA12088; genus CAYWMQ01. Next base: position 13,081 of record CAYWMQ010000015.1, read on the forward strand.
GCATCCCAAAATTCCTGGCTACCGAACATAAGATCGCCGTTCCAGTCCCCTCCCGCGGTAATGAGCGCAAATACCCAGTCCGTGCCCACAATATTGTGGTTCACGATGTTCAGTATCTGCAAGAAGGACTCCGCATCGCCTGTAGCAACGGAAGCGGTTGAGCCTGTAGCATTGTTTGCTCCCGTAGTCGCCTCCACTACCGCACGATTGAATATGTCTGCGTAATTTGTGGTGGTGGCATGCAGTCGCACAGGCAAGCCACGAGTCGTTGTGCCGCTGCCCGCACCACAGATGACCTCGCCAAGAGGTGTCTTTTCGCGACTCCAGCCGGAAGGCAGGCCAACCACATCACCATTCCACGTACCTCCCACACTTACCACAAAGCAGATCGGGCGCGCGCCCAAAGACGAACTGTTCACGTCGTTCCATACGAAAGCAGTAGCACGAGCATGCCCGGTGTCGATGGAAGCGCTTGTGGTGGCGTATGTGCCATTACGACCGGAATCGGCCGTGGTGCTCGCGTAGTTTGTTATGTTGGCCGTGTTGTCGGTTACCACAGTAGTATCACCACCCACAAGCGCCGTACTCGAAAGCTGCGCAAAGAAGTCTGCAGGCGGCACGATAACGTTACCGTTGAGGTCTCCATCGTTGTTGAGCAAGAGCACCAGATACCGCGAGTCGAGAAGACTGAGGTTGCCGAAGTTCACAATGCTCCCGAACGCGCGAGCACTACCTGACGCAATAGCCGCAGTGCCATCGGATACGGCGCTGTTCCCGCCCGTAGAAGCACGCGCCACAAGATCGTTGTACACAGTGGCAACATTGTCTGTCAGTATGCGAAGCGCACTGTCCTCACTCAAGCAAGATGTGAAGGAGCACGAGCCTGATGCACTTTGCACATCAGCACTCCCACCAAACACCTCGTAGAAACGCGCACTGAGGTCAAGTGTGGGACCAAGAGGATTTTGTAGGTACACGAGCCCGCCAACCGAATTTGTAAGCACGATATTGAATATTGATATGAGCGTGGCAAACGCCCGTGCAGAGCCGGTGCGCACCATCGCCCCGTCGGCGTCTACTGCGGCATTGCCGCCCGTCACAGCCGAAGTGCTCGCGGTTGTTGTCGCTGTAAGTTCATTGTCTGTGGTGAGTGTCGCGCGTACTGTCGAGGAAGCACTCGCCGGCGAGGATGAGGCCGTGGTGCTCGCAGAAGACGAAGTGGCAACACTTTCAAGACCGGTTCGTTCCACATTTGCTTCCGTCACCACCGTACTGCTTGCACGTGCATCACCGGTCGCTATCTCTGTCGGTACGCCATTGCCGCCGGTCGTCGTTGCATTACGCTCGCTCGCAGTATCGGTATCGGCAGTAGACGTACCGGTCGCACCTGCTTCATCCGATGCGTGTTCCGACGACGATGCGGACACAGGTGTGTCTGCGGTCGTAGTAGCTTCACCCATCTCCTCTGCGTATGAGTGAAAGGGTGCACCGGTCGTAGTGGATACAAGCACGAGTAGGGCGAGCGCCGCTACGTGCCTACCCGTGCCGCGCCGCAGCCATGTATGCAAAGAGTTCATATATGTTCGTGATAATTGCGGAGAATGTACGACGAAACGCAGCGATCACCTCATGAGTATCAATAAACAACGTTTCCGTAGCTTCTGAGGTGGTCGACGCGGTCAGCGTACTCCGTACTTCACTAATAATGTTCGAGTGGGAAGCTGGAATGGCGGTATTTCCTTGTGTTGCCGCGTATGGAGCGTCGTCCGTATGCGGTGCGCGCGTCGTAACGCTTTGTTCGCTGCGCGCACCAGGCACATGCTCTTTACGGTTGCCCGTCACACTAAGTTCTTGTTCGGCCGCTCCGACACGATACTGCACCGAACTTCGCACCTGGCCATCCGGACTGATATGCCGGTCGGTCGCATGGATACTTCCGCTCGCAGCGGACGTGCGTATGACCGTGGTTGTTGCGTCGTCAATCAGTGTGCGGATATGTACAGATGATTCTGTCGGCCCTTCAATAACACGACCATCCGCACCGTCTATGCCGTCCTCGCCATTTGCTCCGCCCTCGCCGCCCGCACCTCCCACCGACACGTTGCCACCGCTCTCGGACTGTATATGCACGGTCGTATGTACGTGCGTGTTTGCAGCAAGCGCATGTGGTGCACAGAACCACATAGCCGCAGCAAGTGCTCCGGACAACAGAAAACTTGCAATGAACAGCACGTTACGATCAGCTCCCATACCCTCTGTGAACGGTGAAACGTTGCCAGTGAGTCCATTCCGGGCAAGCAAGTATGTTCACCGCTCACCGGAGGGGAGGAGAGACTTCTCCTCACCCCGGCGAACGACTTTCGTCCACTAGCGCGCAAAGCGCTTGATCTTGTAGTCGCTTACGTTGACGCTATTACGCACATCCACAACGGTAGATGCGGCTCGCGTCACAATGCTGCCTCCATGACCGCCGTCACCGCCGTGACCGGCGTCACCTGTCTCGCCTGTATCGCCGCCATCCGCACCGAAACCTCCGTCACCACCATCACCACCGGCTGCCGCACCTTCCGTTTCGCTGTATGCGTACCACGGATCCTCGTCGTACGAAGATGCAGCACCACCCTCGCCGCCATGGCCGCCGTTGCCGCCTGCACCTGCCTGTGAGCCGCTGGTGCCCGAAGCGCCGCCCTTGCCCCCATCTGCACCCGCACTCGTGTTATCACCTGTAGTGGCATCAACAAGGCCCACTTCGGTGTCAACGGATGCAGTGTTGTTATCCGCCACGCTTACCGTGGTGGTGTTCGGGACGTAGGTCTTCGAGAAGGATTCCCAAGTCTTCGCACCTTCCTCATGTGACTCGGCATCCCATTCGGAGCTGCTCCAGCTATCATGCTTATGACTGTCATGGCTGGACTCCGCACGGGCGGACTCGCCATAGTGTTCCTCAAAGTATGATGCGGCCGCCTCGTAGTACTCGTTGTAGCGATCCGCGTCGCTCTCTTCTATTTCAAGGTCTGTTGCGCTGCGGTTGACATCATTTGTCACCGCTACTGCCGCCACCGCCTCACCCGTAGCGATGTTGCCGCCATTACCGCCGTTGCCGCCATCTCCCGCATTGCCGGTAGCACCTGTCGAGCCACCCTCGCCACCGTCAGATCCATAGCCGCCGTTGCCGCCCGCAGCGACACCGCTCTCTGCGCTTGCGTACCCTCCGTCTCCACCCGAAGCACCTGCGCCGCCTTGCCCTGCGTATGAGCCCGAGTTGCCCGAAGCGCCACCATTAGCGCCCTTGCCCGCCAGAGACACGTTGCCGCCGGTGTTGGCGCGAACACCTGTTATGTTTGTGTTTATAGATGCCGTATTTGTGTTGCTAACAGAGACGGTCGTGCTGTCACCCACCGGTGTGGCTGCAAAGGCAGGCACTGCCGATACACCCATCACGAGTGCGGGTGCTGCCGCGAACGCAGCCGCCTTACGCACCAATGCATGTGTTTTTTTCATATGATTTTTGTACTGATGATTACTGCTCGATCTGATAAAGAATAAGGAACTGTGCCCATTACTGCTTAGTGTGCGCGACAGTGCCCCACTCAGAAGGAAACGGGGGCACCGGCTCGCACAATGTGCTTGGGCATGCTGTCATCGACCTCGCGCGCCTCTCGGCTCGCGCGCAAACACACCTTTTCTTAATTAGGCCTGAACAAATACAAATATGTGTATGTGCTTGCGTGCGATTCGGAGAATGCACGTACGTCCCCTTCATTGCATTTGTACGCTCAAAGGGATGAAGAATCCGTGTACCGCTGAGTGGTCGATGCACGCACGCTGCAGGAAACACAAAAACCGCAACACATATCCGTGTTGCGGTCACTGCAAATCTTGTCGTCGGACGTCGCACGCGACGCTCCACACACGCGCCGAGTGGACGTTCATCTCAGGGGGAATCAGCTTATAAAAGCTGCGAGTGAACGCCCGCTCGGCACGTCTCTCTGACACTGTCTACAAAAGGACGCTCGCTTCGCCATGGCGCACCGGCGGATCAACGCGATACACACTATCCAAGCCGCACGGTTATACCAAGCCTGTAAGTACAATGCAATATTGCATTATCTCGTCAATATGGGCAAACTCTATGTTCACCCCACACACACGCATGCAGGGGTTTTATTAGCGCAATGCACGAGCGTTACTGCGCTCTATCTACCTACCCTCACACGCAGCATTGCTCAGATCACAGACACCACATCTTATTATGAATATCTACACACACCTGCCGGAGAAGACTCGATCTGTAACATTGGCTGCACTGAGCCTTATCGCCGTTGTATTCACTACGGCCGCACTTACGCCAGCCGAACCCACGCTTCAGGCAGCGGCAGGCACCAACCTCATTGCAAATGCGGACTTCGAAACCGCAGATAGTAATGGCGCACCTCTCGGGTGGAATAAGAACTCATGGGGCACGCTTACACCCACATTTACATATCCCGTAGCCGGGGCGAGCGGTAAAGCGGCAGAGGTGCGCGTAACGAACTACGCAAGCGGCGACGCAAAGTGGTACTTTGCACCTGTGCAAGTGGAGGCCGGAAAGCAGTACCGCTACAGCTCCACGTATCGCGCGAGCGCGATCACATCGGTGGTTGCGGCCTTTGTGGACACAAATGGCCGGTATACCTACAAATGGCTTGCCAATGCACCTTCAGCCTCCACATGGACCTCTCTGCCTGCGGTAAGTGTCACCCCTCCGAGCGGCACTGTTCGGATGAGCATCTACCATGTATTGGCACGCAACGGAACGCTGGCCATGGACAATGTGGTACTTGAGGGCACGCAAGCCGCGCCACCCTCGCCGGCACCCACCGACGAAGGTCTGATCGCGAACGAGAGTCTAGAGTCACAGTCCGGCGATGCGCCACTCTCGTGGAGCCGCAGCTCATGGGGAAAACTCACCGCGACATGGGCATATCCTGTCGCAGGCAAAAGCGGTAAGGCAGCAGAGGTTCGCGTGTCCAATTATGTGAGCGGAGACGCGAAGTGGGTTCACACGCCGGTCTCAGTCGCTGAAGGCGCTACGTACCGCTACACGAGCACCTATCGCGCAAACACGACATGTCATGTGGTACTGGAGTACAAAAACGGCACCGGAGCACTGAGCTATGTATGGCTTGGAGCTACGCCCGCCTCAGACTCATTCACCGAGTACACAACAACGTTTACCGTACCGGCAGGCATGCGAAGTGTTACCGTGTTTCATCTCATCGCTCAAAACGGCACCCTCGCGGTTGACCGCGCGCTACTCACCAAGACAAGCACGCCACCGCCTGTCACGCCCGGCGGGATGGTATCGGTCACATTTGACGACGGATGGGTTTCGCAGTATAATAACGCCCTGCCTCTCCTTGACCGCTACAACACAAAGGCTACGTTCTATATCATAACGGATACCCTTGAACCTGGAAAATACGA
>CAYWMQ010000016.1:0-15808 GCA_964459635.1 uncultured Candidatus Saccharibacteria bacterium
TTGTCGTTTTTGAGAAACTCACCCTCGCCACACCCTAGGTCAAGTGTTTTCTTACCCTTGCAGTAAAATTCATACACAAAGTTACGTCCACGGAGACGTTCACGAATGATGTATGCAAGTGTTGGCGTATGCCGCATGAGCCAATAGTACACTAATAACAGGCCCGCGCTATCGACCTTTTTTTCCAGAACCGGTCAGCACAAAGAAGAACTCGGCCAGCCTCTTCGCGTACACTTCCGCGTCGCAGTTCTGGACCGCAAACGCACGAGCTGCTGCGCCAATAGTTGCGCACTTGTGCCGATCGTGCCATAAGTCCAGCATCGCTGTGCGCAGTGCCGCTACATCATGCGCGGGCACAAACATGCCAGTAACGCCGTGATCTACGTACGAGACAAGCGCTTTGGATTTGGTAACGACAGTCGCCTTACCGCTTGCCATTGCCTCGATGACCGCATACGTGCCCATAGAATCGTTGTTGTCGACTTTACGCTTGAGTGGGATTACTACGAACCGGCAACGCGCATACAGGTCACGAAGCTCGCTGTGCGAATAAAGTCGCGCCGTGACATTGGGCGGCAACGCGCCGTACGCAGCAACGCGTTCCGGCTTAGTAGCTATCTTGAGCTCGAGTGCGGTGCCTCGTACTGCATCGATAAGGGTATCGTAGTCGCGTCCAGGATCTAACCCCACAGAAAGTATGAAGTCCCCCTGGGGCAAACTGCTGGGCGTGAAGTACTTTGTATCGACACCTTCGTACAAAAATACTATCTGTTCCTTAATGTGCGGAAACAGCTTTCTCATTGAGTCCTCTTCTGCTTGTGAAAGCGCAATGACACCGTCTGCCCGTGACACCGCAAACCGAAAGACCTTCTGGCGGAGCGTCGTGCATGCCCCAATGGTCCCAGAAATGTTGGCATCGTAAATAACCCAGCGTGGGCGCGACAAACCGAGCACAGCCTTACACAGCAGCGATCCGTAGGCGCCGCCCGCAAATACGATGTCATACCGCAGGAATAGGGGAAAGAAAGGTACGTGCATCCACCAAATATTTAAAACGCGCCGCCACAGGCGCGCCGCCCATGCAGGTAACACGTGCTCTGGATCAAAAAAGCTGGTGCTTATCCCGTATTTCCGAATACGGTACATGCCGTTAAAGTGGTTGTCGTGGCCAGACCCGGACTCGACCGCAACTGCCTGAGCTATTCTCGATCGACTAAATAGGTATAGTATTTTCATGGACAAGTCTTTTTTGTCAACGATGCTACTACCGCATTTATTGTAATTCGGTTCTGAAGTTTTTCATCCACGAAGGCCTTTGCTCTAGCTACCATCGCGTCGCGCGCCCTGCTTGGCGTGACGCAGAAGCGCACACGCTCGCCGAAGCCCGGCGCACCTTCCCCCACGGGCAGTATGCGTCCTCTCTCACCGTCTGCTCCTAACGATTCCGCTATACCCTGCACTGCCGCACCGAGCACAGGCACTTGTACATACATCGCCTCCCAAAAAACAATACCTAGCGCTTCAGCTTTCGAAAGCAGGACAAACATGTCGGCATCCAGGTAATAATTCCAGATGTCGTCACGCTCTACATTGCCAGGCAGATATACTCTCCCGCCAATCTTGAGGCGCTCTACCTGCTCTTCCAAGGGCGTACGGAGGCTCCCTTCTCCGAGGCACATGAGTACGAACTCTGAGGGTAAGGTGGCAAACAGCTCGAGTAGGTGAGCGTAGTTTTTCTCTGCCTCCAGGCGCCCTACGGCGAGTAGAATCCGCTTACCGTCCGCGATTCCGTAACGAGAGCGAATCCTGCCCTTCTGTGCATGCGCAATGTGAGCTCGGTCCCGCTCTATCGTGTTCACCGTAAAAATAGTGATGTGCGCGTTTTGTACCCCAAGTCCGTGCAGGTATGCACGCATGGTTTCGTTGAGCGTCAAAAAGTGCTCCACAAGGCCGACCGTAAGGCGCTCGGTGACATACGAGTACCACCCCTTAAGCCAGCCGAAGCGTCTCGTCTGCGAGTACAGCACTGGCTGATTGTTCAGCAGCATGACAAGCCGGCCCCCAAACATTTTCTTTGCTACCCAGCATGCGGGAACCATACCGAAGTCATACACAAGCCACACATCTGGTCGCACATGGTACCGCCAGGCCACATAGGGGATACGAAACATTGCCCAGATATTGAGGAGTGGTCGTACGTTCTCTAAGAAGTACGTCCGCGTGTGCACCGTTTGCCAGTTACCCTCAAGTATCCTGTAGTGTGTACGAGACCATGAAAAAAAGAAAAATTTGTTCACGTCCGGCTGCAACTGATCTCGTTGCAGCTTTTCTGTTAACTCAGCGCGACCAGTACGAAATAAATCGCGCCAGTCAAAATTGACAAGGAAAATATTCAGGGGCGTATGTTTTTTCTCGTTTTTCACTTCCGTCATAGATAAACACGGTTCGGGTTTTAACGTCACTTCATCGCATCATGACAAATCGCTTACCATGCAGCCATCATACCACCGCTCGCGTCTGTGTGGCATGTCATCTCCTACCACAACCTCTAAGCGAGCGAGCGCAAGCTGTGGCTGCTTTCCGCGCAGGAGTGTGGGAGTTGAGCTAATGTCTTACACGCCATAGCCTCAAATATCGTTTTGTCGAACATACCGCTCGGGCTTTGGTTGACAAAGATGTCGTGTGTGCGATAGAGCGCGGCGGCATCCCCGCACGGGATACGGGGCTCAGCACAAGGCACTGCAGTACCTATCGCGCCCGGTGCCTTGTTGCTGTCATGCTGATACATAGCACTATGCCGTTATACCTCCACCGCTTTTGTACGGTCTATTTCACGCGATAGAGCAGCAAGGGTTTCCTGCTTGAGACTTTTGCGAATGCGCGAGAACTCGCGTAAAGGCAACAGCGCATTCAGGTCCTGTGATAAAAGCTCCTCTGTCACGTTTCTTGCTATAAACTCATGTAGCGACGCAAGGTACTCATCTACGCGGACACCTGTGCGCTCCTCTATGACAGCGTGCGCGTACGGATACCCATGTGTCAGGAAGTGATGTATATCGTACACGTCTCTACCTGCTATTGTCTCGCGCTTCTTGTGACGATCGGTGAGTGCCACCAGCTTATTGGCGACCATGGTGTCGAGCGTTTGACAGGTAAGTATACGGTCTATCTCTACAAGGCGTTTTGCCTCATACCTGTTTGCTTTGGGCGGGTCTGTAGTCACGTCCACCTTCAGTGTATTGCGCTCGCCCTCACGAGCAGGATACTTCAAGAAATACTGGGGCACGTTTTTACTCATATCACGGACGATAAGCCCGAGATCCGAAAAGATGCGCTCAAGCATGCAGCGTACTTCCACGTGGGTTGTGGCAGTTGGAATCAGGTCAAAATCCAGGTCAACGGAAAAGCGGTCAAGGTAGCCGAGCATCGTTGCACATGTACCGCCCTTAAACGCGAGCGCCTGTGCAAGTGTGGTGTCTTCGGCGATATTTGTGAGTACGCGTGCGAGCCACATACGGTGAAGCGCATCACTCTGTGTCGAGAGTGGTGTGCTAGACATACCTATTCGGCGTGAGTGGATAACCAACCGTCTCCTGGAACGTGCGCACCATTTGCCAATCTATGTGCGCCGCCGCATCAAAATGAGCATGCGGGTTGAAGTACAGTATGTCCGCCACTGCTCGCTCGGGCGAGGCAACACGTGCTCCGCTCTGCTCCGTACGCACGCCTGCGGGGTTGTAAAGAAAGTGTGATGCGAGCTGACGCACGTAGTACTCCTGGGCACCTATGTGAAACCGCTTGGTACGCTCTCCTACAAGCGTGATGATGGGAACTGCCTGTAGGATGAGGCCCGCACGCGCAAGTACGGTCTCGGTACTCACGTATGCCACACCATGCACGGCCTTTTGTCCGACGAGCAAGACATCGAGATCCTGAGGAGGCCGCAGCGAGTAGAAGCCGCGCCAAAGCCGGAAAAGTAGCCCCCTGTCGACATACCTTTTGAGGGTGACTCGCAGCACATGCCGGTCGGAGATGCCCCACAGGTTGGCGAGGTCGTCTATATGAACAAGTGTCTCGCCCATCCGTGCCAAGTCCGCAAAGCGTGGCGATATCGCGCCTTTTCTAGCTTTTTCACCTGCAGTGTTGGTGGCCATATGGTTTGCTTATAATATACACTATTGTATATTATAGTGTAGCGTTGTCAAGAGACCCACAAGCCCCGTATGCGTTGCACCTAGGCTGGTGAGCTCACCACCTTTAGCTCCTCGCGCAGTCGTTCTGCAAGCGAGCGCAAGCTGTGGCTGCTTTCCGCGTACGCGCGGAGGATCTGCGCCAGCGCGTCACGCTCTTCACGCGTAAGCGCGAGTAGTTGCTCAAGCTTCTCGGCAAGAAGTACGGTGTCATCTTCACGAAAGAGCAGCGCTTCGCCTATAACGCCACGCAGATTTTCGTTGCAAGAGAGCGCCAAGGTCTCGCAGGCCATAGCCTCAAAGATGGTCTTGTCGAACATGCCGCTCGGGCTTTGGTTGACGAATATGTCATGTGCGCGGTAGAGCGCAGGGGCCTCTGCATACGGGATACCGGGCTTCCACGTGATATGCTCCGCAATACCCAGTGCCTTGGCCTGCGCTCGAAGTCCCGCCGCATACTCCTCGTGTTCTGGCAATGTATCGCCGCAGATGGTTGCCGAAAACGCCACGCCTTTCTCGTGAAGCTTGCCGAGCGCCTGAATGAACACTTCAAGCTTCTTGCTGGGACTGATGCGCCCAAAAGAGAGAACTGAGCCGGGCACGCGTGTCTCGGGCCCTAAGGGTGTGAAGAGCTCGGTCGAGACGCCCACCGGCATGAACACTGTTTTTTTGTACTTCGCGGTGTACGAGTACTTGGAGGTGCAAAACACCTTATGGCAGAAAAAAGCCGCGACATCGGTACGCCACGAGCCTGCGTAGTGGTTGCGCCACATGGTCACGTATTTGCCCGTGAGTCGCCAGAACGGGCCGCCAAGGAACAAGTACTCCTGGTTCATGTGGACGTACACACGATCGTGCTCATGGCGCAGCTGCCAAATAAGGCGGAGGAAGCGAACAACATATGCGACTCGCGGTGTCACGTATGTAGCAACGCCATGAGCACGATCGTGGGAATCCCCCTTCGCTTGTGAGCTACGGCGGGACACGTGGGAATGGGGATCAGACGCTGGATTGCCGCGTCGCTCACGCGGGTCGCTCCTCGCAAAGACGACGTGTTCTTTGCCGAGGCTATGCACGCGGACATTGGCCGGCAGACTGTGTTTTCCTTCCCGAAGGCATATCACTTCTATGCGATCGAACACTTTGGCAAAGGCCTCCACCCAACGGCCAAAGAACCCCAGGTATGGGTCATTCACATCCATGGTTTGTGTAACTATCAAAAGCTTCATTGTGCGTTGGTGTGGCCTGTGAAATACGATTTGAGCCGTTTAGAAAGAAACTGATGCCCTTGATATGTCTTGTAGTACTTCTCTGTCTTAGCGCATCCGCTTTGTTTCTACACGCTTCATAATACACGAGTACGAGCAGCCTTCTATCTTGAGTTTACGTACCATGGCCCACAGAATGCTTCACTACTCACTATTCACTATTCACTCCATAATACTCTCTATACCACTCTACAAAGCGCTTGACCCCCTCCTCTACCGGTACCTGCGGCGCAAAGCCAAGCTCCTCGCGTGCACGCGATATATCGGCAAACGTCTCCGGCACATCGCCCGGCTGCATGGGCTTTTCGATGAGCTGCGCCTTTTTCCCAAGCTCATGCTCGAAGAGCTGCACAAAGTCCTTGAGGTATATAGCGCGGCCGTGGCCGAGGTTGTAGATACGGTACCCTTTCGGGCGCTCCAGGGCGCGCACGAAGCCCTCCACGATGTCATCCACATACGTGAAGTCGCGACGCATGTCGCCACCGTTAAAGAGCTCGATGGGGGTGCCCTCAAGGATGGCTTTGGTGAAAAGGAAAAACGCCATGTCCGGCCTGCCCCACGGCCCGTAGACGGTAAAAAAGCGCAGCGCGGTCACCGGCAGCCCAAAGAGCGAGTGGTACGAGTACGCGAGAAGCTCGCACGCGCGCTTGCTTGCGGCATACACCGAAAGCGGCTCGTCCACGCGCATGTCCTCGTGGTATGGAAGCTCCTTGTTTTTGCCGTACACACTGCTCGTGGAAGCGAATGCCACACGTGCACCGTGCTGTCGTGCGCACTCAAACACATTTTGTGTGCCCACGTAGTTGGTCTGCGCATACACCAGCGGATGCGTGAGCGAGTAGCGCACTCCTGCCTGTGCAGCGAGATGGGCTACCGCGTCGAATGGCCCATCTTGAGTGAACACCGCTTCAAGTGCATCAAAGTCCGTAATGTCCACCCTTCGCACTTTTCTACCCTCGGGCAGCCGTGAGAGCCTCGCTTCTTTAAGAGCGGGGTCGTAGTACTCGTTTACATTGTCGACTATGACGACCTGATGGCCGTCAGCGATGAGCCGAAGCGCAAGCGTGTTACCTATAAATCCTGCACCGCCGGTGAGAAGAATTTTCATGTGGTCTACGTATGGCGCGTTGTCGCCGTGTCGACTCGTTACTCGCTACTCGCTACTCGCACACGTACACCCTTGCCGTATATGGCTTCAAGGAGATCTAAGTCTTTGCCTGTAGAGACGAGAAGCTCATTGTTGAGTGCCTCAAGCGCCGTGAGAAGCTTCGTGCCGTGCTTCTTGCCCTGTTCGCGCTCTGCATAAAACGTGCGTAATGCCGCAAGGTCTTTGGGGAAGCAGTGCCCGCCCGCACCCCTCCCCTTCTTTGCTCCGCGGTGACCGCTTGAATCTACCACCTTCATGTGACCGGGCCCGATACGCTCGTCGGCTGCCATAGCTGCGGCAACGACTGTATAGTCTGCACCCACCTCACGCGCGATGTCGTGGATTAGGTTCATATAAATGAGCTTCACGGCAAGGAAACAGTTGCCGCCGTACTTCACGAGTTCCGCTTCGCTTGACTTACAGATGAGGTTAAAGGGTGAAGGCGGAAGTACCGAAAGTACCTTCTCGGCAGCCTGGCGGTACTTCTCGGAACGCTTCGGGATGCCCACAATGTTGCGTGCCGGACGCGCCGTATCCTCCGCCGCGCTCTTTTCACGCAGAAACTCCGGCGAATGCATCACAAGAATGTGCGGGAAAAGCCGCTGGTACTCCTCCGTTTTGCCGGGCAGGATGGTCGACTTGATGACCGCAATTTTACCCTTCCCCACGAGCGGCAGCACGGCTCGCAGTGGCCTATCATCAAAGCCGCGCGGCGTGGTGGGAGTGGGTACCGCGATAAACACTATATCGCAGGTTGCTACGGCGTCTTTATTTGCTCGATACGGGTCTTCCAGAGCATACCGGACGGGCGCGTAGCCTCGGCGCTCGAAGTCGTCGGCCATGTTCTTGCCGATAAAGCCTTGACCGATGAAGCCGATACTAGGATGCGTGGATGTGTGTGTCATACCTTTTCGCTACAAGTGCGTCCAGTGTAGCAAAATCGGCAACCTCGTCCATACCCTCAGGTGTCTCGTCTCGTTCGGTGTAGCCCGACCCCGGCCGGCGCATACGCACAATGTGCGCGTCCGGCACCATGCGTGCCACATCCAGGAGCTGTGCAATAGTGTCATCCACAAACACCACAGGCGCCGCACTCATCTCCGCCACAAGCGCTGCAGCTGCCGCCCCCTTGAGCTCCGGCACGATATGGACGCGGTCCACGAGCACGGAAATGCCGCTCTCGGCCACCTTCGCGCGCTGCAATGCTTCTTCACCCGTCGTGAGCACACAGAGCTGTGCAACACCTTTGTGCCGTGCCAAAAACTCACGGGCATCGGGATACGCAAAATCGGCCACACGCGGCAAGGGCACCGTCTCGGGAGCGACACAGTGGTGCACGGCGGCGCGGATAAACGCATTTGTGTCAAAAAGCGTCCTGTCAAAATCAAGGAGATACAGCATACCTCCACTATATGAGACGCATGAGTGCGGCCGCAAGCTTGTCGGCATCGTGGCGGATGTACGTGCGCCGGAGTGCGTCCCCTTTTTTCGCTTTGAGCAGTACGGGAGAGAAAAGCTCAGCACCCACGCAGGCGAGTCCGCTGATACGTGAGGGGGATTCACAGGCCACAGGCTCACCCTCATCGAGGTATCGTTTGAGTAACCTTGTCGGTATGGGATCTTCATTGAAGAGGATGTGCGTAGTAAAGCGCATGCCTGCCAGGCGCTCATACTCTTCCACGTACTGCATGCAGTCAAAACCGTCGGTATGGCCGTACTTGTTCATGAGGTTTGCCACAAAGACTTTTTTTGCTGGACTTTTTTTCAATGCTCGTGCCATGCCGGGCACCAGAAGGTTCGGAAGGAGCGAGGTATACAGATCGCCCGGCCCAAGCACAATGAGGTCGGCTCCACTTATGGCAGTGCGTACAGCCGGGTTCAGTGTGGGTGCGGGTGCAAGCTCCGCGCTCTTTACGCCAAAACGCGATATGAGCTGGTACTCGTCTATCACATGCTCACCCGCGAGGCGCTTGCCGTTGGCCAGGTGCAGTACGAGCTTTGCGTGACTAAGCGTTACCGGCAACACACGCCCTTTGATTTTTAAGATCCGCCCCACCTCCTCCACCGCGTGGTCTATGGAGCCTGTGACATGCTCTAGCGTGGAAAGAAAAATATTTCCGAACGTGTGACCTTTCAGGGAACCGCCACTGAAGCGATGTGCGAAAAGTTTGCGCATGACCTCATCGCCTTCCGAAAGCGCCACCAGGCACTGGCGGAGATCACCGGGAGGTAGTACGCCAAGCTCGTCACGCAGAAGCCCGGTGGAGCCGCCATCGTCCGCCATGGTAACCACTGCGGTCAGGTCGACGTCGTGCTTTTTTAAGCCTGAAAGTACGGCAAAATGTCCCGTACCACCACCGATGGTTACCACACGCGGCCGTGTACGGGCACTCGGCTTTTCAGTTTGTTTGGGCTGTGTTCGTGCTCTCATGGGTATGCTTAATGCGCATGCGGCAGAGGCTACTTGTATGTTGTAACAACGTGCGCGTGTGTAAGGTTACCTTGCCTGAGTAAGATCAAAATATTGAATCGTATGCTAGAGCCTTGACATTTCGTCTTTGCGAGCGAAGCGAAACAATCTAGAGTATGGCTACAGTAGGTCAGATATATCACGGCAGGACGACTTCATTCCTACAATGAACGCGAGCTTCTTCTTGCGAGAACAACTGTTGCAGGTTTGCTGCTACACCAGTACAACGCTCGGGTGCGCACGCCTCCAAGGATATACACGCATGGAATGATTTCTGACATACCATGACTATACCCCTGGATTGCTTCGCTTCGCTCGCAAAGACGGAAACGCAACTGTCTGTGCTTCGCTTCCATGCACGATCCACGAGCTCACTCGTGTACTACACACTACACCTCACGGATGAGCTCCCAGTGAAGTACTGAGCATGCTGCGCTGTGCCTCAGCAATGCGGGTCGCACTCTCGGACAGACCCGGCAAGCGCGCCACTGCGCCCGGGCCCGCCTGCGCGAGGCGTGCACGGAGCCCCGCATCTGTGCCGATACGCACAAGCGCGTCCGCAAACGCGGCCACATCCCCGACAGGCACCACGAGACCCGTCTCCTCGTGTCGCACCACTTCCCCCGCGCACCCTACATCCGTTGTTACGACAGGCACACCGGCCGCGAGTGCTTCAACGAGGACACGGGCCCACCCCTCGTACTTGCTCGAAAGCACATACACATCGGCCGCCCGGAGAGAGGATGCCGGCGCGTCCGTCCACTCACGAAACGTCACATGCTCGGCAAGCTCCTTCCGGACAATTGAGCGAAGCATGTGCTTCTCCGGCCCTCTGCCGATGATAACAAGGTGCCCGGAGAGCCCTCTTTGCTTTGCGCTCGCAAAGGCTCGGATGAGGAGCGTGAGGTCCTTTTGCGGTACGAGGCGCGCCATGGTCAAGAAAAGCGGGCCTTTTTCTGTGCGCAGGGCCAGAAGCTCAGCATCCGGATCTGCCTGTACAAAAACGGCCGTATCTACAAAGACCGGAAGGATGTATATGCGCTCGGTGGCCACACCAAGGCGTTCCAGTGAAGCCGCGATGCGTTGGCTCACCGCGCGCACCCGCTGTGCACGGCGCACTATGAAACGACCTAGCAGATAGCGAAGGCGGTTTGCGAACGACTCGCGCCGCCAGTGCGGCGTACTGAAGAAGTCACCGTGCTCCTGCACCTCAAAAGGCACACCCGTAGCGAGATGCACGAGGTATGCCACAAGGCCGGCTTCAAACGGATCCTGCGTGGAGAGCACGCAGTCAGCTCTTTGCGCCAACGCGTACACACGCTTGGTCGCACACCGTACCGCACCGAACGCTGTGCGCGCGGAGGCCGCGTACACGGTCACCTCGGGTGAAAGCGAGCGCGGGTGACGCATCGCAACATCTGAGCCCGGTGCAAATACTACGCAGTGGAGCTCTCCCACCTCTTTTCCGTACATGCGCTGGCGCATCGCGCTACCGCTTGACGGACGAAAGAGGTCTTTGTCGTGCCCAATGGTGACGACTCTCATACACGATGGTCTGAAGTACTCACACACTCGCCAAGCACGTCCGCAAGAGCAGCCGACCACGCACCCTCATCGAGCACAGATGTACGCGGTACGGCCGCTCGTCCGCCGATGGCGAGCCGGTGACGCGTTTCGTTGTGCTCAACGAGATTTCGCACGCACGCAACAGCGGCGTCTCTGTCTTTCGGGGACACCGCAAGACATGACACATTGTGCAAGAGTCCTGCGTCGCGCGCGTTCGCGTGCGTGGTCACTATGGGTAGCCCATCCGCTGCCGCCTGGGTAATATGTACCGCGGCCGCACGACTCTCTTCCAAAAGCAGCAATGCGTCAGCTCCCTGCATGCACAATTCATACGAAGTAGCCATGTCAAGCACATCCACACGCTCTCCGTAACCTGAGCGACGCAGCAGCGCGCGCGCCTCACGACTCTGCCTGCGCGGAGCCAGCACCAAGAGGCCAAGCCACGGGTACATCGCCGCGAGCTCTTGAAACACGGCAAGTGTGCGTTTCATGCTTCCTTTGTCGGTTGAGCTTCCAACTACCGTGAGGAGCAGAAAGCGAAGGTTGGGATACGCGGCGTGGAGCGCACCCGTGTCAAAGCTCCCCGTCGCACGCGGCGCAGCAAGCGGAGGAAGCACATGAACGTCTGCACGGAGCGTTGGCGCATATCCTTTAAGCAGTGTTCTGTCCGCTTCCCGCTCAAGAAGAACACACGTGGCATGCGTAAGCAGAGACCGCACTCTGAACCGCATGCGCAGTCCCGCAATTCCACCTTGTGCTCCCCAGCCGAAAAAGGCGCTCGGCATGCGTACAAGGAGCGGCCGCGCGTTCACACGTGCCGCGTGCGCGGCTACACGTAGGGCGGTGTCGGGCTCGAGCGCCATGAGCACATCATGCGGAAGCTTTGCAAGGAGGGTGCGTGCTTCCCGCATGCCGCGCCAGCTTGCGCCACGTAGGAGCTCGTGAAAGACCACGTGTGCGGGCGCACCTTCTCGTACCCGTGCATCTACAGCAGTACCGGTAAGTACGACGACATGGAGCTCGTCACATAGAGCCGCATACGCGCGTACCAGCCGCACCGACCATTCCTCACCATCTACCGCGCGCGGATCTGCCGTACAGAGAGTAAGTTTCATACGTGAGTGTGAAGTATACCCCCACAGAGTAGCAAGAAATCTTCTGCAATGTCATCATACGTGCGCACGTATGAGAACGCGGCCGCTTTCTTCAGCAAAAGTGCGTACTCCGCATCATCGCTCGCAGAGTGGAGTGCAGCCGCAATGCTCTCCGGGGAGCGCGGGTTAAGGTACCGGACCGCTTCTCCGAAACGATCCTGCATACCGCAATCTTGTGTGAGGAGAACAGGCACACCGGCGGCCAGTGACTCAAGTACAATGTTCGGGCTTATCTCGGAAAGCGAGGGCACCACGAGGGCTCGTGCGCGCGCGAGTTCCTCATAGAAGAGTTCGCGCGGCACGTTTTCTCGCAGGGTGAGGGAGAGCGCGTTTGCACCAGCTTCGCGCCTGTAGAGCTCGTACGCACGCTTGAGCGTGTCTACGTTTTTGAACGCGGTAGGCCGCCATATACACAAAAAGCCGATGTCGCGCGCAGGGGCGGCGCTTCGCCTAGCACGCAGGTCGAATGCCGGAGGCGGAGCACTGTTCTCTATGAGAGCGGTCCGCTCGTACGGCACCGCGTACGGGGTGGCCCAGAGATCTCGCTGCCACGCCGTGGAGTATACGAGCCGTGTCGTATACGGAAACACCACGTGCTTCTGGAGCCACATAAGCAGCCGCTCTTTTCGGGACAAGCGAAGTGCGCCGCTCAGCACCCGCCCGTAAAACTCGGAAAGCAGCACCTTCTCCCCGGTACGCTCTATGTAGCGCTCCCACACGAAGTCGCCACCAGTGCGGATGAGAAGCGGCTTGCGCGCAAGGCGCGCGGCGAGCACCGCAGGGAGTGCTACTGATAGTGTATCTAGTACAATAAGTATGTCGTGCTGCCGCGCCGCGCGGGAGACCTTAGCGGCAAATACGAGGTGCCGCAGCCCGCTCGGCAAGCGGCGGACCTCGCGAAATGCTATGAGCGACACGGTCTCACCCTTCCGTTCGAGCGCAACTTTGAGGGCTACCGAGTAGTAACTGGGGCCTCCCGGCTCCGGAGGCACTAGGGGTGTAACGATGAGGATACGCATGGGGACAAAGCACCAAATTCAAAATCTCAAGCTCCAAATAAATTCATAACTCCAAACAACGCTGATACACGTATAGGTATATTGTACGCTACTTACACAGAAAAGGAGTGGCGCATACTGCCGGGGCTTGAAAACTATCCTGCAAGAGCCTGCGTCGCAGTAAGGTACTGAAAGCGCCATGCCGTGCCATACCTGCACCGAAGCTCTCACATAAGGCATTAGCTCTTCAGGGTTTTGTGTGGCGCGAGGGATAAACCATGTTCATAGTATAAATCCCAAATTCCAATATCCAAGTTCCAAAAAATCTTTAGTTCCCAATCTAAAAAACACAAAGAGCGGACTGACGTTGTTGTATGTTTGGAATTTGGTTTTTGTGGATTATTTGGAGCTTGAATATTGGTGCTTGTGATTTTTCCCCCGGGAATGTACCGATACACCCTCCGTGGGTTGGTTTCGTTGCGTAGATTTACACAACTGTCGGAACACCCGAGGCATTAGGCCTCCGCTGATGGCTCCTCTGCCTTTGGCTCCACTGGCTCCCCTTGGCGTACGGTACGCCGACGAGATTCGTACGCAGTGAGTGCAAAAAGCGCAAGCACGAGCGATGCAGCGGCGCCCATACCCACCCATGGTACCCACGGGTTACGTTCGGTCAGTCTGCTTTCTTCGTCGTCACACTCATCCCCTACCCCATCGCCGTCCGTGTCGGTCTGGTAGATGTTAGGTACGTCGGGACAATTGTCGCGGAGCGTAGCATGTCCATCCAAGTCAAAGTCATCGCATGCATCTCCTCGCCCGTTCCCATCAGTGTCCAGCTGATCCGCGTTTGGTGTGGTGGCGCAGTTGTCGCGGTGGTCAGGCACCCCGTCTGCGTCCGAGTCTGCCGGCACATACGTGGGATTGGCCACGACCTCCGGGGACGCGACTGTAAATATACGCTCTGCATCCCATGGCTCACGCCCGTGCGGTCCACTGTACGTGAAGGGGCGGTCGGGATTGAAGTACATGCGATAGCTCTCGCCCGGCTCGGCAAGAAACGCAAACGAGTGCGTGACGGCGCGATCGCGCGTCGTCAAGAGCTTCATCTCAGCGATACGCAACGGTTGGGAATACTCAAACGTTACCTTAAAGGCTTTTGCTCGCGTCTCGGGAAAATAGAGGAGTGGCTGCTCTAACGTGCGCATTGCCACGAGCACTTCTTCACGGCCGTCCTCATGCTCCGCATAGACCGCAATGCGACGTGGGAGCGCGACGTGTGTCGGAACCTGAAGGTGTACACTGTCGCTCACTACAGACTCCTCTGCTTCAAATGTGAGCGTAGCTGTGCCGCCCTCCGTCTCGTCAAACGGGAAAGATGCGTAGGTCGTATAATCTCCGTCAGACATGGCGTACGCATCCTCAACTCCGGCATCGTCCGTAAGGGTAATGTCGGGGTATGAACCGGTGCGTCGGTACCACACCTCACGCGCTTCTCCCTGCTCATCAACCGCCAGGGCTTGTGTGGAAGTAAGCGGTCCGGGCAGCGTAACTACCACCACGGTCGGTACGGCACTCTCCACAGGGGGCACATTCGCCACACTTTGAAACATGCGCACATCTGCTGCTCCCGTCCGCCACGTGGGCGGACGCGGCTGTGCATACACCACCGATGCCGTTGCTGCGCACACAACTAGTATCGCCGTTACATATACTGTTCGTGTAGTGTTCCAATACATACGAGATACGCTAAGGTTGATAGACACTCCTAGGAGGAGGTGTGACGATGTGCGAAGCTCCGCTCCAACCACGCCACAGCCATGAGCAGAGTGCCAATAACGAGGAACGTGACAACGCGCCCGGCAAGTGCCATATCCCAGATATCCACGAGGACGAGGCGCGCCACCACGAGCCCGAACAGCACACCGGCGGCCGCGCGAGGCCACTTCGCGCGGGACTCGGCACCATACATGTACAACGCAGACGCGGCCAGCGTGTAAAGCACCAGTGCAACAAACGTACCCGTGTCGTATGGCCACAGTGCATGGGAGCCAAGCCAGGTAAGCACGGCAAGGTACGCACCGGAGAGTACATACGCGAGCACGGCAGTGCCTGAAACCACTTCCCTCTCTTCCGGCTTAGCCCCGGCGGCTACATACGTGCGCATGTACGCACCAACAGCAGCCAGAACGACACACATGAAAATGAGTGCGAAGTTGTCTTTATGTATGACGCCGTTTTGCCATGCGGAGCTCACTATGCTTTCTATGGAGAGCACCATCGGGAGCGCCATTGTACCGGTGAGCAAAACAGCCATGTTCGCACTTCGCGTCACCACGTGGCTGAGTACGATGAGTATGAGTGCTTCAAGCGCAAATGTGATGACAAGGTCCGGCCCGTCAAGAAGCAACGCTGTCGTCGTGCCAAGGTATACCACCGCGACGCCTCCGTATGCGTAGAAGTTTGTCGGTACACCGCTGCGTTGAAACGCGAGGTACGCACCCAGTGCATACACTGCGGCCCATGAGGTGAACAAGAGGCTCTGACTTTCCGGCGCAGCTGCGGCCATTATCCAGGTGTAGAGGTACACGCCGCCAAGAGCGGCGGTCACGATGTCGGCTACTGACTCGGTGCGCGCACGCACCATGCCGGAAAGCGCTGCCAAGAAAAAGAGGCCGGCAAACGCAAACGCAAACAAAAGACCCGTTTCATGATCAGCCTGCGGGAAGGATACGAGCATGCCGACGCTGTGAAGACAGACCACCAGGAAGGATAGCAGCACGACCTCACGCCACCCCGTGAGTGCCACCACCCACACCGCGCCCACGCTAAGTACGAGCAGGTATACAGAGAGTCCCATTAGAGAAGGGTCGGCGCTTGCCACCAGAAGCGGCGCGACACCCGCCAAGAGTGCGTTCGCGTACGCAAGCGGTGCGTACCGTAGCGCCACGGCCGTTGTGCCCAGCAGCGCACTTATTGCGTACATAAGCGTGAGCGCGCTTAGCGGGGTGAAGAAAT
>CAYWMQ010000017.1:0-13774 GCA_964459635.1 uncultured Candidatus Saccharibacteria bacterium
CGCCCGCGTGTGTAACGCACAACGTAGCAAGTGGCGCGACCTATTCTGCTGATGCATGTTGCACACATGCGAGCTATGTGGTATTATGTACCGAGCTCGGTTTTTTCGCGAAAGGGCTGATCATGGAAGACGGTATAGAAAGCGCTGGGGCCCAATGTGATCGACTCGCGGAGATCCGCCCGCTGTTCTTGGTGGGATGGTTGCTCAGCCTGGCGGGGCTTTGTGTCGCCCTAGCTACCGTAGTGACCCTTGGATTAGGGAACACCATCACCACCCTATGGGTCGTTGTAATTGCGTGTCTTGTTGCGTTATTCGGCGCGTTATTGCTGCAAATCTGGCTAGATCGCGCCGACGAGATACGGAATGGCACCGCGAAGTGTGCCGAAAGCAGCGAATCTGCAAAGGGGTAGCGCTTCAACTTTACCGGCTTGGCCACGCAGCCAAGCCGGCCTCTTGCTACACATTTGTGTGTGCCCGCATATCGCGTACACAAACATGCAGCCAAGGTGGAACAACTCCGCGTCATCCCCATTCGCATACGCTTCCCCCATACCATATGTGCTACGATGAGTAGCATATGGAGTTCATTCTCTCTCGCATACGACGGACCGGCGTATTTGGCTGGCTCTACGGGGCAAATCTCTTTCTCGCGTTCCACTTCTTCCTGGTCCACTTTGTCGACTCAGGTTTCATCTCAACACTTGTACCCTCGGAATGGATAGGCATCGTATTTGCGTGCGGATCCGCTCTTGCGCTGGTCTCGCTCGCATACGCAACGCGCGTTTTGCATCGCATCGGTGCGCTGCGGACGCTCGCGTATGCAAGCATCCTTGAGTTTGCGCTTTTTGCCGGGCTCGCGGTCGCAACGTCACCGTTCCTCCTTCTGGCCTGTTTTATTCTCTACCTCGGCACGGTGCCGGTAATACTTTTCACGCTGGATATTTTTTTGGAAGCGTACTCGCGCGGTGAGGAGTCCACGGGAAATGTACGCGGCACATTTCTCACGATAGCCACCATCGCATCACTTTTTTCTCCGCTTGCGGCCGGGCAGCTCATTGAGCGCGGGGGTTTTCCGCTCCTGTACGCGGTAGGTGCGTTTGCGCTCTTGCCTTTCCTTATACTCATGCTCGTACGCTTTCGCGGCTTTGGCGATCCGGAGTACCATGTGTTTTCCTTTACCCGCGTACGAGGGGCGCTTAGAGGCAACCATAACCTCATCCATATTGCCGCGTCCCAGTTTCTCATGCGCTTCTATTTCGCGTGCTCAGTGGTGTACTTGCCTATCTATCTCAACACAACACTGGGTTTTTCATGGTCGCAGGTCGGGATTATCCTGTCCGTAATGCTGCTACCGTATGTGCTGGTAGAGCTCCCCGCCGGCATCGCCGCCGATCGTTGGTGGGGTGAAAAAGAGCTACTCGGGCTCGGGTTTGTGATCACTGCGATTGCGACCATTGCGACCGGCTTCCTTACGACACCGATACTCTGGCTCTGGGCCGCCTTGCTTTTTGCGTCACGTATTGGTACGGCACTCATGGAAATAATGACCGAGTCGTACTTCTTCAAGCATGTGCAGGGCGCAGATGCGGACACGATAAGCTTTTTCCGCATGTTGCGTCCGCTCGCGTATATGCTTGGGCCGCTCTTCGCTTCCGCGATACTTCTGGCGTATCCGCTCCCGGTACTTTGGCTTCTGCTTGGCGCGGTTACGTTCTACGGCGTGGTACATGCGGTGCTTTTGGTGGATACGAAATGAGTGAGCAGTGAGAAGTGTGTAGTGGGACGGACAAGAAGAAAGACGAGAAACAAGAGACAAGAGAGACGAGACGTGATAGAAGATATTAGGATGAAATACACGAGGATTTTGGATTTTAGATTAAGGATTTTGGACAGGCGACGCTAAGTTGTATTGGAGTAGTCGCAAGTATACACTTAACGCAACAAGGGCCGCCTCAGTGGGCGGCCCTTCCAAACATAAGGCGGTGTATCAGTCAAACGACCTCTCGGAGGCGCGCGCGAGCGCCGCACGGCCTTCCTCGATGGTCATCCTCTTCGTGTGTGTCTCGGAGACTTCCGGCACGTTCTTTTCTGTACGCTGCCTTTCTCGTGACCTGTATTGCTCTATGGCAGCGTCAAACTCCTCAGCCCCTATGACCTCACGCAGCGTGTTATGAGATACCATGTGCAGTTCCTCTGTGCTAGTAGCTTACACAATATAAGCACGAACCAAAAAGTCGTACAAGGCGTACGATAGCGCAAAACAAGGAAAAATTGTCACCTTCGCAGAGCCAAAGATAGCCGAGTATCCTTGATCGGGTTATCGGGAGCGCACCAGTAGAGGATTGAAGTCAGTATCAGTATCGTAATAGTCAACTTGCTCCTGCTGCTTGAGCTTGCGTACGATGTAGTATGTGAGTGGTGTGAACAATATTTCTACGAGGACCTTCAGGAGCCACCCCGATAGAATGGACGTCACAAGAAGCCCATCCGGTATTACTGCATACAGAGCAATAACATAAAATAGCGCAGTATTTGCTCCCTCGCCGATGATTGTGGAGCTTATGGTGCGAAGCCAAAGGTG
The DNA here is from genome assembly GCA_964459635.1 of uncultured Candidatus Saccharibacteria bacterium. Lineage (GTDB taxonomy): Bacteria > Patescibacteriota > Minisyncoccia > Phycocordibacterales > UBA12088 > CAYWMQ01. The sequence goes on from CAYWMQ010000017.1 coordinate 2,582, forward strand.
CCTTCCCTCGGTCCACACCTTCAGTTTTGCTAGCATGAAGTTGTTCAACATGGCACCTACCCATACCGCAATCCATCCTCCCACTAAGATACGAGGCACTGAGCCAAGCACGCGCGTATAAGCGTCATTCGCATCAAAGCCGGCTGCAGCCGGTAATAGGACAACTATTTGGTATACAACGCCCGCAAGCACTGAAGCGAGCACGGCTTGCCATATGACGTAACGAGCTCTCGCATAGCCGTACACCTCCGTCAGAATGTCTGCAAAGATGTACGTTACGGGAAAATAAAGTACGGTCGCGGACACAGTGAATATTCCCAGCTGGACAATTTTTCCAGCAGTCACGTCTGAGATAAGCTGAAACGCTATATAGAGCGTGGTAATTGTCCCGAGGTATCTATACTGATGCATGATACGCTAAGTTCAGTCACATAACATCCCCGATCTCTACTACGCCTAGTAGTTCCTCAGCTGTTTCGCCCTTTCATGGTGGCGTATCTTTTCGATAGCCTTAGCTTCGATCTGGCGAATACGCTCACGCGTGACGCCAAACTCCTTCCCTACTTCCTCAAGTGTATGGTACACGCCGTCTTCCAATCCGTGGCGAAGCACGAGGATCTTGCGCTCCTTGGGTGAAAGGTCATCCAATATGCCTACGATCTGCTCCGTGAGTATGCGGTGGCTCACCTCTTGGTCGGGCGAGCTGATGGTCTCGTCCTTGATGAAGTCGCCCAGTACGCTCCTGTCATCGTCGGAGTCCCCCACCGGACTTTCGAGTGATATGGTGTCTTGATTGATCTTTTCGATCATGTGTATCTTGTCCACTTCCACACCCATCTCTATCGCTATCTCCTCCGCTACCGGGTCGCGGCCCAGGTCTTGCGCCAAACGACGGAACACCTGCTTGTACTTGGCGATAGTTTCCACCATGTGGACGGGGATGCGTATGGTGCGCGACTGGTCGGCAAGGGCGCGTGTGATAGCCTGGCGTATCCACCATGTGGCGTACGTAGAAAACTTGTAGCCTTTTGTGTAGTCGAACTTGTCGACCGCTTTGAAAAGGCCGATGTTGCCCTCCTGTATGAGGTCAAGCAGGGTCAAGTCAGGCGAGCGGCCAATGTACTTCTTTGCGATAGAGACCACGAGTCGCAGGTTTGCCCGTGCAAGGAGGTTCTTCGCCTCTTCGTCGCCCTCCATGACACGCTTCGCGAGTGCGCGCTCTTCAGCCGCCGTAAGCAGCGGGTACTGCCCTATTTCGCGCAAGTACATCTGTATGGAATCGTATGGTGAATCACCGCGCCGGTACGTGTTCTTTTTATCGAGAAGATCCTCTATCGGCTCGTCCGAAAGGATGTTGCCTCCCTCAAGTATGTCAACCCCCGCTGTGTGGAAGCGTTCGTAGAGCTCCTCAAGAAAGACGATATCTTCCTCGATCTTGGGGAACGCCTTAAGTATTTCGTCGTATATTACATAGCCGCGTTCGCGGCCCTTGGCGAGCAGATCATCGGCGAGCTTTTCAAGAGGGCTTACCTTTGCAGGAGCCGCCTTTGCTTTAGGTGCGCGCGCGCTTGCAACAGGTACGGCACGCTTCGGCTGCGCAGTTTTTGATGCTGCGCTTTTCACTATCTTCTTCAGCTCTTTTCCTGAAAGCGTGCGCTTGGGCGCTGCTTTTTTGGACGCGCTCTGAGGCGCTTTCTTTGCGGCAGGCCGTGTGGTCTTGACTGCCGGCTTTTTTTTGCTCGCGGCCTGGGCCGCTTTATGTGGGACCGCCTTGCGCGCGGTCTTTTTTGCCTTCGTATTCTGTTTTTTAACAGTGCTCGGCATTACGTGTGTATGGACGTACGCGTGAGACTAGTATGCATGAGAAAGGTGATCTTCGCAAGCGCGATCGCTTACCCTAGCTGCTCAAGTTTGCGCGCGAGGTGTGTAAAATCCGCAAGGAGCGCGGCGACAGCCTCCCTATCGCCGGCTCTCTCAAGCCTGCGGATCTCTTGCGAAAGCGACGCGCGCTCTTCCTCAAGCCGTAGACGTGCAAGCTCCACCATGAGCGTGTCAAACATTGCAGCCACGTCTGTACTCTCGCCGAGCACGCACTCCGCCTCAAAGGACAGCCGTTCGCGGTCGGTACTGTGCTTGGCTATGATGCCGCCCAGCTCAAGACCGAGCGCTTGCGTGCGCTCACGCAAAGAGTCTTCCGTGAGCATGGGCTCAGGCGTGTCCGCTTGCCAAAAAATGGCGCCGGCGAGTACACGCTCAAGCTCAATTCGTCTTGACGGCTTTTCAGCGGGAGATGCTGCGCGCTCGTGCGGTGCCGCTTGTATGGAGGTTGTGCGCACCGACGAGCCACGTCCGAGCGTGCGCACTTCTTGAGCCACTGCTTCGGGGGGCAACTCGAGCGAAAGTGCGACCTCTCGCACAAAGTGCGCTTGATCCATGGGGCTCTGCATGTGCGCCACGAGCGGGAGTACCTGGTCGCGCACGCGCAGCGCCCGTGCGCGTTCGTCGCGTTCTTCCCGCGCTGCCGCCCGCAAGAAAAAAGTGACGATATGCTCGGCCTCTCGCACCGCGGCCTTCCACGCCTCTACGCTCTCGCGTATCGCATCAGCGGGGTCTTTGCCGCTCGGTATGCGTGCCACTTTTACGTCCATGCCGCGCGCGAGCGCCATGGAGCCCGCTCGCAGTGTCGAAGCGATGCCGGCCGAGTCGGTGTCGAGCGCCAGCACGAGTTTTTTCGATAGACGCCCGATGAGTTCCAGATGCGCATCAGTGAGTGCCGTGCCGGAAACGGCCACCGTATTTCCGTAGCCTGCTTGGTGACTCATCACCAGGTCCATTTGACCTTCCACCAATATGGCAAAGTCGTGTTTACGTATGACGGCCTTTGCTTTGTCGTATCCGTAAAGTATGCGGCTCTTGTCAAAGAGCGGCCCCTCCGGCGAGTTTATGTACTTTGCGTTCTCTTTGTCTTTCGCCGCTTCGCCGAATATGCGCCCGCTGAAAGCCACCACCCGCCCCGCTGTGTCGCGGAGCGGAAACATGATGCGTGAACGAAAGCGGTCGTACGTGCCTGTACCTCGTCCTCCACCCTCACGCTGCTTGATAAGGCCGGCCTCCACGCATTCGCGCTCGCTGTAGCCGAGCTGTACCAGGTGGGTACGAAGGGCATCCCATGACTCCGGGGCAAAGCCCAAACGAAAAAGGCGCGCAGTAGATTCCTCAAGGCCCCGCTCACGCAGGTATGCAAGCGCTGTCGGCTCTTCCGTGAGTTTGGTTTCAAAGAAACGACACGCGTCCTCTATGCATGCGTACAGGCGTTCGCGCGCGTCTCGGGCGCCCTTGCTTTCGCGCGTAATGGTGACGCCCGCTCGCTCCGCAAGCATGGTAAGCGCCCCCATGAAGTCCACCCCCTCCATTTCCTGCACGAACGTGAATACGTCGCCTCCCCTGTTGGTGGAGAAGTCATAGTACATGCCCTTGTCGGGCGAGACGTAAAAGCTAGGGGTCTTCTCCTTCTTGAAGGGTGAGAGGCCTTTATAGTTCTTGCCACTCTTCGTGAGCTTCACATACTGACTAATCACCTCGACAATGTTGAGGCGCTCTTTGACCTGCTCTGCTGCGGAGGAAGACATACGGAGTTTAGAGATGTGAGTTTCGAGTTTAGAGAAGCGAGTGAGCGAGATGCGAACCCAGCATCCAAAGCGTGTAGCGGCATCAATTGTACTTACAGTATAGCACAAAAGGACAGAAAGAGATTGACAAAGTAGTTCATATATGATATACTGAATATTGAAACACAAACCTTGCGTGGAGCCATACAATGAATTCCCACACCTATGTCCTTTTCGCGGTACTGGTATTCGGGGGCCAGATGATCTACCATACGGTGCATCCAGCCGCAGGGGCCGCATTCATTACCCTCGCAGCCCTGCTGGGTATCGCCGTGCTCATTGAGAAAATCAACGAAGCGGCAGACAAAATCTGCGCTGCTCTGGAGCGGCAGAAAGCCGCAGCCAAGCCTGAAGCTTGAGCATCAGCTCACCCACCGCCGGACACTTCTGTCCGGCGGTGAACTCGTTGTAGCATCCTACTTTCAAGCGCTCTTTGAGTATTTTGGTATCCAAGTATCCACGGCACATTTATGTTGAAGTTGACACATTACGCGTACGATGCTATAATGCTAAGGAATCATTCACTTCTCGCCAATGGAGAATTGAGCCATGCTCTTTACTATTAGCGCCTGTGTTATTGCAATCTGCGTTGCGCTAATCGTCGGTCTCATGGGAAGCGTCGTTGGGCGTGATGGCGGCACGTCGCTGACCTACAGTCTCTTGTCGGGGTTTGGTACGCTTCTTCTGTTCGGCCTCATCGAACAGATGCTAACGTAACGCGCCACCGACGTGTGGCTTGCCACTCAGCAAAGCCGTCGGACACTTCTGTCCGACGGCTCGCTCTTTTCTCTAAACTCCAAACTCATAACTCCAAACACGTTTTTCCAATCTCTAAACAGGTATCTCTAAACTCGTGTCACGTCCATTTTAGTACGTCAACGTGATTCCCGTCTTTTTCGCTATTACCTCAAACCATCGCTCATAGCGGGCAAGCTGCATTTTAATGGCTACATACTCCATGCGTAGATCGTCATAGCTTTTTGCCATGCTGTCAACAGTTGTGACAAGCTGGTCAACGCGCTCGCTCAAAGCGTCTATCCTCTCGTTAACATCACGGATGTCGTCTTTTGTGGCAACGACATTCAGTAAGCGCTCAAAACGCTTGTCTGCTTCGGCTTGACGCTTGTCTACGTCATCAAAGCGTTTTTCTACGACATCAAAGCGTTTGTCTACGCCATCAAGACGCTTGTCTACGACATCAAAACGCTTGTCTACCCCATCAAAGCGTTTATGCAGCTTCTTAATTTCTGCTAGAACAGCGCTGTCGTCGCCCGCTTTCTTCTTCACGATCTTTGCCATATGAACAGTATACGGCTGCCTGTAGAAGTTTCAACTGCACCAACAAGTCGGGCATCTCTGCCCGACTTGTTGCTCGTTCTCCAAACTCTAAACCCACGTCTATTCCTCGGCTGCAACGATAACCACTCCGGCCTCTTTCATCTCAGCCTCTCCGGCCGTACTGTCGCCCATGGCTTCGAAGCGTCGAGCTTCCTCGCGTGCTATGGTGCTCACTTTTTCAAACTTCTTTGAGCCCTCGTAGCCCGTACCTGCGGGGATAAGACGGCCGATAATGACGTTTTCCTTGAGCCCGCGGAGCGGGTCCACGGCCCCCTTCACGGCCGCTCCGATGAGGATGCGAGTGGTATTTTGGAAGCTCGCGGCGGAAAGCCAGCTCTTGCGCGTGAGCGAGACCTCCATGATACCCAAGAGGTGCGTGTCCGCGGTGGCTGCGTCCCCTCCGGCCGCAACGGCTTTCTCGTTTGCCTGATCAAGCTCCCATGCCTCCACTATTTCGCCCACCGACAAATCGGTGTCACCCGCGTTCTTAACCTTGCGGCGCGAGAACATCTGGCGAATGATGACCTCCATGTGCTTTCGGCTGATGGTCACGCCCTGCAGCTCGTATATCTTGCTTGTCTGGCTGATGATGTACTCCTGTGTCTTCTCGCGCCCGGCGTACTTGAAGAGCTCAGCAAGGTCCGCTGAACCGTCCGTGAGGAAATCGCCCTTCTCAACCTTTTGCCCGACAGACACGATGACAGACCGCGGGTAGTACACGTTGTAGTCCACCTTTTTCTCCTTTTTCTTCACCTCGCCTTCGTTGGGGATGACGGTGATTATCTTTTCACGGCCCACGCCTTGGTTTATCTCGGCGATCACACCGGAGACGGTTGCGAGTATCGCCGGGTTTTTGGGCTGGCGCCGCTCAAAGACCTCTTCAACGCGCGGCAGACCCTGCACCACGTCGCCGCCCGCAGCGGCCGCGCCGCCCGCGTGCTTGGTGTTCATGGTGAGCTGCGTGCCGGGCTCGCCGATAGCCTGTGCCGCAATAGTACCCACCGCTTCGCCCAAGTCCACCGGTTGCCAGGTGGTGATGTCTGCCCCATAGCAGTGCTGGCAGATACCGTAGTGCAGCTTGCACGTCATCGGACTGCGCACGGTCACTGCCGGAATGTCGCTCGCTTCAATGACCTTCGCGTCTTCTATGGTGACAAAGTGACCCTTGCCGAAGAGCGTCTTTCCGCTCCCATCCACCGCATCTTTGGCCAAGTAGCGACCACGTATGCTCTGAGCCAGATCAACGGGAAGACCGAGCGCGCTGATACGGCCGATAAGCACGCCCTCGCTGGTGCCGCACTCATCATCCGTGATGATGGCATCCTGCGCCACATCGAAGAGCTTGCGTGTGAGGTACCCTGCGCGCGCGGTGTTGAGCGCGGTGTCCGCAAGACCGGAGCGGCTACCGTGTGTGGTGGTGAAGTACTCGATAGGGGTGAGGCCCTCCTTGTAGCTTGCAATGATCGGGAACTCAATGGTCTCGCGCTGCGTGTTCTGGATGAGACCCTTCATGCCCGCCATCTGCGTGAGCTGACCCATGGAACCGCGGGCACCGGAAATGACGAGGTCGTGCACAGGGCCCTGCGGGTCAAGCATGTCCGGAATAGCCGCCTCGATGTCGCTCTTCGCCTTGTGCCACACCTCAATGATGAGCCGCTTCTTCTCGTCGCGCGAAAGCAGACCATCGTCGTACTGCTTGTTTATCTCGGCCACGGCGGTCTTTGCCGCTGCGATGATCTCCTTCTTCTGCGGCGGTGTCTGGAGGTCGTCGAGGCTCCATGTCACACCCGACTTGGTGGCGTAGGTGAAGCCGAAGTTCTTGATCTTGTCGACTATTGCGGGAATGCGCTCAAGCGAGTAGTGGTCAATGAGGTCGTTTACGAGCTTCACGAGCGAGTTCTTGCGCATCACGTCGTTGATGTACGGGAAGTCCTTGGGAAGTACCGAGTTGAAGAGCAAGCGCCCTACGGACGTCTCAAACACTTGACCTCCAAATGCGGCGTACTTCGGGCTGTCGGTGCCGAGCACCTTTATCTTGGCGCGGAAGCCTACCACTCCATAGTCATACGCACTGATGGCTTCGTTTGGCGTTGCGAAGTACTTGCCTTCGCCCTTGGTCCCTTCCACAATCTTTGTCATCCAGTAGCAGCCGAGCACAATGTCCTGCGTCATGGCCACGACCGGCTGGCCGTTGCCCGGCTTCAGAATGTTCTTGTTGGCGGACATTATCTCCTTTGCCTCAAGCTGTGCTTCTTTCGAGAGTGGTACGTGCACAGCCATCTGGTCGCCGTCGAAGTCTGCGTTGAAAGCGGGACACACGAGCGGGTGTATGCGGATGGCGTTGCCTTCGATCAAGACCGGCCGGAACGCCTGAATGCCGAGACGGTGGAGCGTCGGGGCGCGGTTCAGGAGCACGTGCTTGTCTTTGATGACCTCTTCCAGGATGGCCCACACTTCGGGAATGCTCTCTTCGATGAGGCGCCCGGCACCGCGAATGTTGTACGCAAACTCGCGCTCCAAGAGCTTTGCAATGATGAACGGGCGGAAGAGCTCAAGTGCCATATGCTTTGGAAGACCGCACTGGTCGAGCGCAAGCTCCGGGCCGACCACGATGACGCTGCGGCCCGAATAATCTACGCGCTTACCGAGGAGATTTTGCCGGAAGTAGCCCGTCTTGCCCTTGAGGTAGTCGGAGAGGCTCTTAAGTGGGCGTCGCTGGAGCGCACTCGTTGCGCCGCCGGCGCTGTTACCGTGGCGGATACTGTTGTCGATGAGTGCGTCCACCGCCTCCTGAAGGATGCGCTTTTCGTTGCGCAGAATGACGTCGGGCGCCTTGATATCCATGAGCTTGCGCAGGCGGTTGTTTCTGTTGATGACGCGGCGGTACAGGTCGTTCACGTCGGAGCTTGCGTGCCGGCCACCTTCGAGCGCCACCATCGGCCGCAGCGCGGGAGGCGACACGGGTAGTACGGTGAGGAACATCCACTCCGGGCGTACCCCCGCCTTGATGAGGTGTTGCACGAGGTTGAGGCGCCTGTTTATTTTTGCTTTGTCGGTGGCGCTCGCCTTGTCACGCGCTGCAATAAGCTGGTCGCGCATGGCCTCCAGATCCATTTGGGAAAATATCTTGTGTATCGCTTCCGCACCGATCGATGCTTCAAAGAGCGTGCCGTAACGCACCGAGTACCTGTGGTACGTGGCCTCGTCGATGACATGTCCCACCGCCAAGCCTTCCACTTCCGTTTTGGCGGTCGTGAGCAAGTCCTTGAGTCGCTTGCGTTCGGTGTCCGTGGCCGCCGACTTGGACTTTGTTTTGTATTCTGCGTCAATGTCGCGCAGGATGCGTGCACGCTCGTCCTCGTGCACTTTCATGATGATGTAGCCGGCAAAGTACACGACGCGCTCCACCTCAGCAGCCGAAAGACCGAGAAGTGTGGCGATGCGGGAAGGTATGCCGCGGAGGAACCATATATGTGCCACGGGGCTGGAGAGCTCTATGTGCCCGCCGCGCTCGCGACGCACGATGTTGCGCGTAAGCTCTACGCCGCATCTATCGCAGACGATACCTTTATAGCGAATACCCTTGTACTTGCCGCAGAAGCACTCGTAATCTCGCGTCGGGCCGAAGATCTTTTCGTCGAAGAGGCCGCTCTTCTCTGCGCGCTGTGTGCGGTAGTTGATAGTCTCCGGCTTCGTTACTTCGCCGTAGCTCCACTCAAGGATACGGGCCGGGCTCGCGAGCTTGAGCGCCACGCGGTCGAAGTCGTTCACGTCACTGAGTTGTCTTTGTGCCATGGTGTTGTACTTGGTAGCGGTTAGCTCGTAAAGTCCGAGTCTTTGTCAAGGCGAATATCCAGCGCGAGCGCGCGCAGATGGTGCAGAAGCACGTTGAACGCGGCCGGTGTGTGGAGGTGGCTGATGCGTCCACCCTTCACGATAGCGTCAAAGGCGGCGCTTCTTCCCTGTATGTCGTCCGACTTTACGGTAAGCATCTCGCGAAGGGTGTAAGCGCTGCCGTAGCCGAGGAGCGCCCAGACTTCCATTTCCCCGAAGCGCTGTCCTCCGTTCTGCGCCTTACCTCCGAGCGGCTGCTGTGTAATGAGCGAGTACGGACCGATGGAGCGCATGTGTATCTTGTCCTCCACCATGTGGTGCAGCTTCATCACGTACATGTAGCCGATAGCCGTCTTCTGATCAAAGGGCTCGCCCGTGCGGCCATCATAGAGCTGTATCTTTCCATCTTCGGGGTATCCCGCCTTCACCAGCTCTTCTTTTATTTCCTCGTCAGTGGCGCCTGCAAAGGGCGGGCATATCGCTTGGTAGTCGAGGGTATGCGCCGCAAGCCCAAGGTGAAGCTCAAGAATCTGTCCGAGGTTCATGCGGCTTGGTACGCCAAGCGGGGTGAGAATGACGTCAATGGGCGTGCCGTCCGGCATGTACGGCATGTCTTCCTTCGGAAGGATGCGAGAAATCACGCCCTTGTTGCCGTGGCGACCGGCGAGCTTGTCGCCCACTGACACGTTGCGTAGCTGTGCCACGGTGACCTGCACTTTCTTGATGATGCCGGACTCAAGCTGGTCGCCGTGCTCGCGTGAAAAGACCTTCACGCCCACCACGCGACCACGCTTGCCGCCCTCAAGTCTGAGCGAGGTGTCCTTCACATCCTTTGCCTTTTCTCCAAAGATGGAGCGTAGCAGGCGCTCTTCCGGCGTGAGCTGCGTTTCACCCTTTGGTGTCACTTTGCCCACGAGAATATCGCCCGAGTGCACCTCCGCGCCGATACGTACGATGCCGTCTTCGTCGAGATCGTGAAGTTTGCTTTCGCCCACATTCGGTATGTCGTGTGTGGTGACCTCGGCGCCGAGTTTGGTGTCGCGCACTACGCACTCAAACTGCTCCATGTGTATAGAGCTGAACTTCGCGTTTTCCACGAGCCGTTCGGAGAGAATGATGGCGTCCTCGTAGTTGGCACCGCTCCATGGCATGAAGGCGACCAGCACGTTCTGGCCGAGCGCGAGCTGCCCTCCGACTGTAGAGCTGGTATCTGCCAAGAGCTGGCCCTTTTTCACCTTGTCGCCCACCGAGACCACGGGGCGCTGGTGGAAGCAGGACATGTCATTGGTGCGGCTGAACGCCACAAGACGGTACTCGTGCGTCGTGCCCTTTTCAGTCTTCACCGCTATCTTGGTGGCGTCACAGACGGTAACCGTGCCGGCCTCTTTGGCCAGTATAAGTCTGCCCGTGTCTTTTGCTGCCCGGGCTTCTATACCGGTCGCTACAAGCGGAGCCTCCGGCACCACGCACGGCGTGGCCTGTTTCTGCATGTTGCTACCCATGAGTGCGCGGTTGGCATCGTCGTTTTCAAGGAAGGGTATCATCGAAGTAGCCACAGAGAATGGCTGTTCGGTAGCCACATCGATAAACTCCACTTCAGAGCGTGCCACGAGGTGTGGCTCGCCGCGGTAGCGCACTTCCACCTGCTCAGGTACGATGCGGCCGTTTTCATCAACCGGTGTCGCAGCGTGTGCGATATGGAGACCCTCTTCGTCAAGCGCATTGAGGTACACCATTTCGCCTGTGAGCTTGCCTTTCTCCACTTTCACGTACGGCGTTTGTATGAAGCCAAAGCGGTCGATGGTGCTGTAGTTGGTGAGGTGGAGTATGAGGCCGATGTTCGGACCTTCCGGTGTGTGAATGGGGCAGACGCGGCCATAATGGCTCGGGTGCACGTCGCGCACTTCGAATCCCGCTCGCTCGCGCGTGAGGCCGCCCGGGCCAAGTGCGGAGAGGATGCGCAAGTGCTCAAGCTCCGTGAGCATGTTCTGCTGCTGCATGAACTGCGAGAGCTGGTTGGTGGTGAAAAACTCCTTGATGGACGCTTGGAGCGGGCGCGGGTTGATGAAGGAAATAGGCGTGCTCGTCTCCGGCTCAATGGTGGACATTCTATCCTGGATATTGCGCTTCATGCGCGAGATACCGATGCGTATCTTGAGCTGCATCATTTCTCCGATGAAACGCACGCGTCGAAAGCCGAGATGATCTATATCATCCGCCTGCGAGCCGGGGGTCACGTTGAGGTCGACAATTTTTTCAATGATTGACACCGCATCGTCAAGCGTCACGGTGCGCACAGCAAGTTCTTTAGCACCCACGGGCTTGCCGAAGCGCATGTTGAAACGGTGGCGCC
>CAYWMQ010000017.1:13874-15540 GCA_964459635.1 uncultured Candidatus Saccharibacteria bacterium
GCAAGTTCTTTAGCACCCACGGGCTTGCCGAAGCGCATGTTGAAACGGTGGCGCCCCACTTCCGAGAGGTCGTACCGCTCTTCTGACAGCACGCTTTTCACGAACTCGCGCGCGTTTTCCGGCGTGGCAATGTCGCCGTCGCGCAAGCGCTTGTATATTTCGACATACGCTTCTTCCGGCGTCTTTGCCACATCTTTCACAAGCGTGTTCTCAATGAAGCTGTCCGCCGCCTCGACCTTGGCAAAGAGTGCGCGGATGTCCTTGTCCGTGGTGGCTCCCAAAATGCGCAAGAGTGAGGTGATGGGGAACTTGCGCTTGCGGTCTATGCGCACGTATATAGCGCCATCCGCCTCGCTTTCAATTTCGATCCATGCGCCGCGACCGGGGATTATCTTTGCGCCAAAGTAGGTGCGGCCCTTGATATCTTGGCTCGTGAAGAAGACACCCGAGCTGCGTGCAAGCTGTGCCACCACCACACGCTCAACGCCGTTTATGATGAAGGTGCCATGGTCGGTCATCATCGGGAAGTCCGCGAGGAAAACTTCCTGCTCCTTTTCCGTGCCGAGCGTTTTGTTCTTCAGCACGACCTGCGCCTTGAGCGGTGCGGCGTACGTACGCATGTTCTCCTTTGCGTAAAACTCATCAAAGAGCGGCTCTCCAAACTCGTAGCTCTTGAGGTACAGGTCAAACTTCTTCTCGCCGTAGTCACGGATGGGCGAAAACTCCTTGAAGACTTCGTCGATGCCTTTTTCGACGAGCCAACGGAACGACGCGAGCTGCGGCTCTACGAGGTTCGGCAGATCCGCGTGCGCTTCGCGGTATCGGCTGAATGTCTTCTGCTGTTGCGTGTTGGTGGGCATAAGGTCAGGCGACTTATAAAGAATGAATAAATGTGCGTACTTGACTTCTTATTGAGCGGACGTCGGATGACGCGGCACGCGAGCACTCGCCCGGGTACGCGAAAAGCCCCCACAAGCGGAGGGTCTCCACTACCCCAGTACGAGCGGTGCCGGATACACTATGTATGGATTAGCCCCTAATTGCGTATGCAAAACCCCTCTTCACCCACAACTCACGCGCCCTGTATATGTAATTGAGTAGTATAGTCAAGACAGGGCAAAAGTCAAGCCCCGTCAAGCGGTGACGGGGCAAAGGTGGGGATAAGTCTACGTTACGCCCATCTGGAGCTACAGTGACGTAAGGGGCCCGCTGTATGCGGGCCCGTCTCAGTAACACGATATACGGCTTCCGGCGCTTCCTTGAAGCATTACCGCGCGAGGGGAACAATGACCGGCAGGTCCACATACACCAGAAGGTTCGTGTACGCGCCAAGCACCACTATCACAACGACCGGAAGGATTACTGCTAGCGCAAGCAGAATCCAAGCCCTAAGCCAGTCAGGCATCGTTGAATTCTCCTACTAGATACGTTTACGGGCCACGAGCCGGACGAGCCTGTCCACACGCTCTCGCCCCATGGCAAGCAACACCATGCCACCCGTCCAGCCCGCGCAAATGGCAATCATGACGAGCAGCAAGGCGATGACAAACGCGCACGCGATCCAGTCCAATATGGTCACGTTAGCCTCCTTTCTTGTTCGCACCCATAGTGTACCTGTGTGCCGCGCACGTCAACCTAGCCTCCACCCGTCTATCTTCTTGTGGTC
>CAYWMQ010000018.1:0-14189 GCA_964459635.1 uncultured Candidatus Saccharibacteria bacterium
AGGCCTTTCACCCAGCACCTTTTCATGTTACTCACTACGTGCGCGATCCAAGACTCGAACTTGGGACCTCTCCATTATCAGTGGAGTGCTCTAACCACCTGAGCTAATCGCGCACGTAATGAATACGCATGTGCAGTGTACAGCTTGTTCCTGTTTCGTTAAAAGGTGCTGGGCGTGCTTGGGACCTCTCCATTATCAGTGGAGTGCTCGCCTAACCTGCTTGCCCTGCGTAGCCTTGGCGAAGCAGGGAGCTAATCGCGCGTACAGCGCATCGTACCAAAAAAAAGAGCGGACCTCAACCATCACAGTCAAGGTCCCTGAACTCAGTACAACTACACAATGGTGGTGACTAACCATATAGCTCCGGCCCAGCAGAGACAGGATATCCCCAGACCGAGTACAAAACCATACGGAAACCATTTGCCCCTGTCCGGCCCTTCCCACTCGTTTACTTCTTCGAACTCGCGCATGGACGTCTCCATAGACTGCTCTATGCCGTAGAGTACCGCAAATTCCGCGCTGTGAAAAGCACGTTATATCAAGGAGAGCATCACTCTCTTTTGTTCCGCCTCATGCGCAGAGTTGCGCGCATGGCTCATTCCTCACGAGACTTTCGTCTCGTGCCGGTCTTTCCCGGCGTCTGGCATGGATATAAGGCTCTCATGCTTACCTTCTTGTCCTCGATCGAGGGACAAGACCGACCTGTAAGTGTCTCCACTGTCGTGGCGACACGTTCCAGTTGGAATTAATCCACGAGCAGCTTCCGCTACCCGTGCCTTGTTACGACTTACACCCTGTTACTGAGCTTACCGTAGGCCCGAATGAATCGGGACATCGGGTACTCCCAGCTCCCTTGTGTTGACGGGCGGTGAGTACAAGACTCGAGAACGTATTCACCGCAGTATAGCTGACCTGCGATTACTAGCGATTCCGACTTCATGAGGGCGAGTTGCAGCCCTCAATCCGAACTGAGGATGCTTTTATTAGGATTTGCTCAGGGTTACCCCGTCGCTTCCCGTTGTAGCACCCATTGTAGCGCGCGTGCCGCCCAAGGCATCAGAGGGCAATACGGACTTGGCGTCATCCCCACCTTCCTCCCAAAAAGGGCAGTCTTGCCTGACACATGTAACAGACAACAGGGGTTGCGTTCGTTATCCGACTTAACGGTACAATTCAAACCACGAACTGACGACAGCCATGCAGCACCTGCCTAGCAGTCCGAAGAGGTCCCACGTTTCTGCGGGATTTCAGCTAGGTTTCAAGCCTTGGTGAGGTTCTTCGCTTAGCTACGAATTAAGCCGCACGCTCCACCGCTTGTGCGAGTCCCCGTCTATTCCTTTGAGTTTTAAGCTTGCGCTCGTACTACCCAGGCGCTTGACTTAACGCGTTAGCTTCGCCTCGAAGAGGGTCGATACTCCTCAAAGCCAGTCAAGATCGTTTAGGGCGTGGACTACTGGGGTATCTACATTTTGTTACTTCGAAACTCGAAGACCATTCCTGCCCAATATCAGGTATACGGTTCCCTATGTCGCCATAGGGGTCGGACTATATCATTATCTCAACATTTTTTTCGAAACGTGTCATCGCATAGATTGATGATGGATTGCCATAGGACCTCACGAGTAAATCTAGTAGAGCTTGTTTCTCGTACCCATCCCAAAATTTGGATGAATGTGTCACAATCGCTCCAGGCACAAAACCAACGGTACGATGAAACAGTTTGATGTCTCTCTCTGTCTCAATTTTGATTTTGCCATCTTGTGCCACTTCTCGAGCGTGTATACCGATTGACGCGAGCAGTTCCATGTATTGCTTTCGCAATGCGGGATGCGCGCACGCAAGATATACCGTTCGAATAAGCCATATCGTTTGCCTACGAAGGCCATTTCTGTACGCTGGGTACAAGTGTACGCCACCGTCGCAGCTAAATGCCGCTTGCAAAAACGGTCCTACATTTTTACTTTGCTTCAGTTCTGCTACAGGCAACTCTGCTAAAGGCAACGAGCCGTCCTTCCATGCAAGTGTCCGGAACGTACCGTACCTTGCTGTTAGGACATCTCCAACTTCTTTAGAGTCAACAATAGCACGCAACAAGCCGTCCCTCGTAATATCGATGCGCACCCGTGCATTTGGAAGTCCGAAAACTTCTTTCATGCAATCGCGAAAAAGATACACGAGGATGTGAGACTTGTTGCTGAAATACACACGCCAGCTGCGGACACCTTTTGGTGATACGCATCCATCGGTGTACAACAAACCAAGCAACATTGCTACGTTTCTGTTCATTGGTGAGATATTCGGCATATAGTCTCTGAGGATTCCCGCCAGTGGCGGGTCTTTCCTGCGGATCGTCTGCACTCAAACATTTTTAGGGTTCTTCTTCATGTTACCACAAAGCTGGCCTAGTTTGAGATACTCAGATATTCCCGCATATAGCCGAATTTGCATTCCGATGTCACCATCGGAGGGGACCAGATCGATCCCATTCGCTACCCACGCTTTCGTGTCTCAGTGTCAGGAATGAGCCAGTGCACTGCCTTCGCCTTTGGTGTTCCCCATGATATCAACGGATTTCACCCCTACACCATGAGTTCCGTGCACCTCTCTCACCCTCTAGTTATACCGTTTCCTCCGCATTCCCGAGGTTGAGCCCCGGTCTTTAACAGAAGACTAATACAACCACCTACACACCCTTTACGCCCAGTGATTCCGGGTAACGCTCGAGGCTTCCGTATGACCGCTCCTGCTGGCCTTTTTGCGACGGGTCAGTTCGACCTGTCTCTCACATTGCTGTGAGGTTCGGACTATATCATTACCCGTTCCGATGTAACTCGGAGTGTGGGTACTCGGCGTGTAGTCTCTGAGGGGTCAAGTATACAAGAGTTTGGAGGTAATTTGTATCGAAAGCAAGGCAAGATGTATGGTTCTACCGTTTGGTAGAAAGCATCTCGTCCTGTACTGCCCACGTAAATCTGTGGATAGCGTTTTCCTCGACACAATGACATGTGAAGTGTGGACTGGATACCAAATCGCACAAGAAGCATCTCTTGCAAAAGCACAACCTCATCTTGTGTAAACGAGTCCGTACTGATGCGATACGCATAATGCGATCTAACCCGATAATCCAGACGACCATCGTCCATAAACCAGACAGCAAGTGTTATTGGCGACGCACACAAATCCTTGATATTTGTTGGTACCACTTTTCTTCCATCCCTGTAGAATTGCTTTCGCATTTCCTCCAGATCAAGCCGATAGCGAGTACCGAAATACCATTGCTGTGTGTCGGGTCGTTGCTTGGGTGTCGTTTTGGTTATGTCAGCAAAGTGCGAGTATAACCAATAGACATACTCCTTTTTTCAGCCGCTTGCTTAACCTGGAGCCGCGTTCCGCGACAACCGTTAAACTCAAGCGAACCGTCTCCAAGCAACAGGCCAACCAATATATCACGTTGCACCCTGGTTAATGTACCTTCCATTACTCTATTGTAACCGACTTCCCTGCTGATTGCCTGTTGGGAATCCGATTTCTCGGATCGCAGCCCACAACAGGTTTCCAGCATATAGCCAAGTTCTGCTTTGTACGATTACTCGTACAAGCCGCACCGGTCATTACAGATTTTAATCCATGTGCTACCTATCCAATGAAGTTGTGTGGTGCTTATGCCACACCCTTTTACGGAATTAGGAGCCTCTTATTCGTAGGGTAACGTCAAAATTTCCTCCCCTACAAAAGAAGTTTACGACCCGAGGGCCTTCATCCTTCACGCGGCGTCGCTCCGTCAGGCTTTCGCCCATTGCGGAATATTCTCGGCTGCGGCCTCCCGTAGGAGTATGGGCCGTGTCGCAGTCCCATCGGTGGGGGTCAGGCTCTCACCTCCCCTACACGTCATAGCCTTGGTAGGCCGTTACCCTACCAACAAGCTGATGTGACGCAGGCCGCTCCCATAGCGATAAATCTTTACTAGTCGCTCCTCGCTGCGCTCGTCGCTATCACGATACCAATATACGAATGAGTACGAATGCAACGAATACGCCGCAGCGTCATTCGTGATATTCGTATATATTCGTTGATTAGTATCGAGTTAGTTCCGAGCGAAGCGAGGAACGACCAGACCATCAGGAATTACCCGACCTTTCGGCCGGCTATGCCTGACTATGGGGTACGTACCTACGTGTTACTACCTCGTTCGCCGGTTGCCCTTGCGGGCCCCCTTGACTTGCATGCCTTATCCACGCCGCCAGCGTTCACCCTGAGCTAGGATCAAACTCTAACAATAGACCGAGCGTACGCGCTTGCGCACGTAACGCTCGTTTAGGAATCTTTTATTGAGCTCCGGTACATGCGCCCACGAGTGTGGTGCAGTACCGGAAGACGGAACAAAAGAGAACGTATCTCTCCTGTTCCTTAATTTGGCTGTATTGAATTGTCAAAAATCGTGCCGCCCACTTGGACAGTGCTCACTAGTATACGGATATGCAAGTCCACGTCAAGCGCTTTCTGGGGATGCGCCCGCGCGGGTATTCGGCCAGCAAATACGCCATTTTTACTATGTCGTGCTTGCGTGTGGTACAGTAGGTGCATGCCAAACGCACTAAAAACAATGGTTATATCGGTGGGAGGATCCCTTATCGTGCCGGACGATATTGACACGTCCTTTTTGAAGAAGCTCAAACGCTTCGTGCTGGATGAGGTGGCAGAGGGCTGGCGCATCATTATCATCACGGGCGGCGGTAAGACCGCGCGGCGCTACCAAGCTGCGGCCAAGAAAGTCTCTGAGCTTACAGCAGATGACCTGGACTGGCTCGGGCTCCATGCTACGCGGCTCAATGGCCATCTCGTGCGGACCGTCTTCCGCGACATCGCGCATCCGGTCATGATAACCAACCCGGACGAGGTCTTTGATGTACCCAAAGGCGCAAAACTCATCGTGGCGGCTGGCTACCGCCCCGGTGCGTCTACCGACCTGCGTGCGGTCCAGATAGCGGCACATGTCAAGGCGCGATGTGTCATTAACCTTTCCAATATTGACTACGCGTACACAAGGGACCCGAACAAGTATGCAGATGCACAAAAAATAACCGGCACCACGTGGCCGGACTTCCGCGCGCTCCTTCCCGCAGAGTGGGACCCGGGACTCAACTCCCCGTTTGACCCTGTGGCCGCGCGTGAGGCCGAGCGGCTCGGCCTCGAAGTAGCTATCATTAACGGAGCCAAGCTCGGTGAGGTGCGCAAGTACCTCAAGGGAGAGAGGTTTGTGGGGACTGCTATTCGGTAGTGATCGCACCTAACAGGTCGTGCACTTCGCGCTCAGCGCGGTCAAAACGCTCAACCACTTCCCTGCAGTACGGATTCCACTCATACACATCCTTAAAAAGCTCGGTGTCGTTGCGTACGCTCTCGACCGCATCCATGAGAAAGCCGAACGAGACCGTGTCTATGTCGGTGCGCTCAAACCCACCCTTAGCGACGACCTGCGCAACATAGTGCGTGAGGAAAAGGGTTTCGGCCAGCGCCTTGTCATGCTCGTCTGCGCCCACCCGCACTAGAGACAGACCTGTCTTTTGCACAAGTTGATCAAACACCGTGCGCTCTTTTTCGGTAAGCGTATCCTCTGCGAGCACAAGTCGAAGCCCTTCAAGTGAACGGCCCTTCTTCAGGTAGCTGTAGGGGCCGAACATGGGGTGTAGCGCGAGGTACCGCAGTCCCCCATGTTTGCGCAAGAGTTCCACGGTGTACTTTTTCACTGTGGCGACATCCACCACAAGCGTGCTCGGCCCAACTAAAGGCAGCAGATCGTTGAGGACCGCTTCGTACGCACGAATAGGCACGCAAACAATTACGACATGTGCCGCAGCGACTTCAGCAAGTGGGCGGAACAGTTCATCCTCGGGCCGTGAGCGCGCGTACACGACAACGTGTGCCTCTGGCACGTAGTGACGCGCCAGCTCGTGTACGAACTGACCGAAGGAGCCGTAGCCGATGATTCCTATGGAGGTTTTAGGTTGCAGGTTAGAGGTTATTGGTGCGGACATAGTGAAAGCGGCTGCGTAAGTAAGATCGTATGGGAATCCCCCTACGCTTGCTAGCTTCGGCGGGACACGTGCGTATGGGAATGGGGGCGGACGAAGCGTGCGCGAACCCCGCAGATCTTCCTGCATGACGGCAGGCGAGGCCTGTCTATGAAATAGTTACATTCCAAGACTTGCCAACACCCTGTCTATCTCACGGTGAAAGTCCTCAAGCGTGCCTTTGTTCATGAGCGTTGCGTCCGCGGCATTAATAGCCGCAGCCAGGTTGTTCTTATTGGGATCGTCTGATGCAAGCTCATGTTCTTGTGCTCGGGCAAACTCCGCGAACGTGACATTGTCTTTCGCGCTCCCACGCATCTTTATGCGCTCGTACCGGGTATGGAGGGGTGCGTCCACCGCGAGTACCTTGCCCCCCTTCTCCTGTATGTACCGGACCTCACTCAGGGTGTACTGCGGCTCAATAATGAGCTTGACCGCAAGAGGGTCAGCACTCGCAAACACCGCCTCCATGAGCGCCGTAGGGCCCTTTGCGCGGTACTCGTTGCCTATGTTGCGGCGCGCGTCACGGTCTGCCTCCAAGCCCCGCTCGCGCGCTTCACGTGCGAGGAATTCCGATACAGAAGCGTAGGACCAACCCTTCTCCTTCGTGAGGTACTCCACCACCGTTCCCTTTCCGGCTCCATGTGTACCTGTGAGGCCAAGCAGAAGCATATCGGTGTGCGCAGGATGCTACGAGGCTTTGCGTGCGCCAAGTCGCTCAAAGACGACAAGTAGTGGTGCGGCAAGAAAGAGTGATGAGTAGGTGCCGGCGACAACACCCGCGGTGAGCGCAAGCGCAAAGTAGCGCGTCGCCGTACCACCAAAGAACAGGATGGCAAGGACCACGATGAGCACCGTAACGGACGTGTTGAATGAACGTACAAACGTCTGCTCGAGCGATTTACCCACCACCTCATCAAAAGGTTCCTCCACATTGTCTTCCTGATTCGTGCGGAGGTTCTCGCGGATACGGTCGAAGATGACGATGGTGTCATTAACGGAATAGCCAAGGATGGTAAGCAGCGCGGTCACGAACAACGCATCAAGCTCTACGGTACCCAGAAAATGCCCCGCAACGGCAAACACCCCGAGCGGTATCGTGATGTCGTGTATGAGCGACAAAATAGCGATGACGCCGTACTTCCAAGAGCTTACCGGCTCGCTCACATGTCGGAACGCAAAGGCTACGTACACGATCGTGAGTAGGATGATCACTCCAAACGCCATGAACGCTTTGTTGCGTAGCTCCGTGCCGATGGTGGGCCCTACGTTGTTCTCGCGCCGTATCTCAAGCGCACCCTGCTCCGGCGCAAGAGCTTCAAGCACGGTGGCGCGGTCCTCACTGCTCAGCTCCCGTACGCGCATGAGGTACCCGTTTGCGCCGAAGGGCCGGAGCGAGTATGCGCCAAGGGAAAGGCCGTCGAGCTTTGACTCAAGTGACCCTTGATCGGGGAGCGCTTCCGTGTAGTGCACCTCAAGCAGAGTGCCGCCGGTAAACTCAATGCTTGGGCGTATGCCGTACAGTGCTACCGCCCCATACGAGGCAAGCATCAGCACTGCCGCAATGACAAAGAATATGGCTCGGTGTCGGATTATGAACATAGGCGTTAGGCGCGGTCAGTACCGCTCAAAAACAGTAAGCGCCCGCGTGAACTTACCTCAGCCGGGGCTATGGCAAGCAGTAGTGTACGTGTAACGATGATTGCGGTGAACATGGAGGTGACGATACCGATGGCGAGCGTAAGCGCAAAGCCTTCAATGCCCGCTGAGCCAAACCAAAACAGAACGACCGCGGATATGATACCCGTAAGGTTGCCGTCGCGTATCGGGAGCCATGCGCGCGCCACACCTTCGCGTATCGCCTCGCGGACACTTTTGCCGCGTCGCAGCTCATCCTTCATGCGCTCAAATATGAGAATGTTTGCATCGACCGCCATGCCGCTCGTGAGTATGAAACCCGCGATGCCTGCCGCAGTAAGGGTGACGGGAATGGCAAGGAAGATGCCCATGTTAAGCACCAAGTAGATGGCAAGCGCTACGGAGGCGATGAGGCCGGGCAAGCGATACCACGCGATAAGGAAGAGCATCACGGCGCCGATGCCGTAGAGGCTCGCGCGCACGCCTTGGTTGAGTGTGTCCTTTCCAAGGGTGGCACCGACCGTCTCTGTTGATGCCAGGTGTATGGGCACGGGCAGCGCGCCAATGTTGAGATTACGTACTAGCTCGCGCGCTTCTTCGGGGCTGAAGTTGCCACTTATGACAGCTGTGCCGCCGGGTATCGCTTCGCGTATCACAGGCTCGCTCACGAGTGCCCCGTCAAGAAAGATAGCGAGCTGGCGCCCGACATTTTCGCCCGTTATTTTGGCAAAAAGCTCCTTGCCTTCTTCGTTAAAATCGACGAGCGTCACCGGCTCATTTGCGAGACCGGCGCCGTTGCCGTTTTGGAACTCGAGGTGTGCACGCTTGAGGTAGCGGCCGGTGAGGCCTGTCTCAACATACTGCGCAGAGCCTGTCGCGCTCGGGTCCACAAGCTTGAATTCAAGGCTCGGTGTGGCACCAATGAGCTTCTTGGCTTCCTCCAGATCAGTGATACCCGGCAGCTCCACAATAAGCCGTTCGGCGCGCGCACCTTCACCCGCAAGTGCACTTGCTTGCTCTACCTGTACGAGCGCTTCACTCACACCGAAGAGGTTGATGCGTCGCTCAATGACATCGCGTAGCGCCTGCATGGCTTCATCCACCTCGCCTGTTGCAAGACTCGCGGTATCCGCTTCGTACACGAGGTGGCTACCTCCCACAAGATCGAGGCCGTACGCGAAATGCCTCCCCGCAGGGTCGTTGGTGGTGGCGTACAAATAATAACCCAACCCACCCGCAAGCAAGAGGAGAATTACAGCCCATGAACGTACTACAGCCATGATAAGTTGGAAGCCCGTAGCATTCGGGCTATGTCGCTCAGTATAACGCTTTTTGGGTCAACCGCAACAAAACGGCTGGGTACATGGTGGTACGCTACAGACTGCGCCGCTCCGCCGCGCTTCGGAGTTCGTCAAGTGTCAGCAGATTTTCGAAAAGCTTTGCCACGGTAAGAGGCCCTACCCCGCCCGGTGTGGGGGTGAACAGTAGCGCTTTTTCCGCACACGCAGGGTCCGCATCACCCTTCAGTACGCCCTCCGCTTCGCTTGTGCCCGCATCCAGAATCACAACGCCTTCCTTTACCATGTCGGGCTTGAGGAGCCCCGGAGACCCTGCGCCGAGTATGATGATGTCGGCCTGTGCAAACAAGTCTGCGGTGTTGTCGCTACCCGCATGCACCGTGTGCACGATAGCTCCGGCGCGGGTGGTCCACACGGCGGCGGGTGCACCCACCAGCCTGCCCTCACCGACCACAAGCACGTGCTTACCGGCAAGGGTAACGCCGTATGCACGCAGTATGTGCTCCATTGCCCCCACGACAGGCGGCGAAAAAGGGAGATGACCTTCGCGATACTGTTGGTACGCAGTGACACCCATTACGTCAACGTCATGTGAGAGCGGCAAGAACTGCAGCATGGCATCAAGGTCCACTTGGTGTGGCAAGGGAAGCTGCACAATGACTCCCGCATGTCGCTTGGTCATATCAAGCAGGGTGTGGAGCGCATGCTGTGTCGTAAGCTCACCAGGTCGCAAGCGGGTCACCTCCACCGCCACGCCAATGTCGCGCCCAAAGCGCGTCTTGAGCTCGACAAAGGTGTGTATCGGCATCGTTTCTTGCACTACGAGAATGCCGAGCGAAAGCGCGTGCGAATGGGTGGCAACACGGTCGCGAAGCTCAAGTGCGAGCTCGTGCGCAAGTTTTTTGCCGTCTGCTAGCATATGTTAGACACTTAGTGTACCGCAAAGAGGAGAAATGCTCACGCTTCCATGAGCTCCGCAATGCCATCGGCGAGCACTACTTCCGTGCGCCAGCCTAGAAGCGCCTCCGCACGTGCGATCGCCGCGCATGAGCGAGCCGGCTCTACACGTGGTGCCACATGCTCCACGGGCCCTCCTATGAGCGACGCGAGCTCGTTCACGCTCGTCTCACGGCCGGAGCCCAGGTTGATGACTTCGCCCTGCCCCACGCGCTCGCTCGCTATGCCGAGCATGAGGCCTCGCACGATGTCGCGCACGTGCACATAGTCGCGTGTGTGCGTGCCGTCGCCTGTTATCGTGAGTGGCTTGCCGGCCGCATGGAGCGCAAGGAAACGGCCCACAAGGAGCGCGTATGCTCCGTTCGCGTCCGCGCGCGGGCCGTACACGTTGAAAAAACGAAACGACACGGTTCGAAGCCCGTAGAGCTCGGCGTACTGGCGGCATAGGCCCTCACCCACATACTTGTGCAGCCCGTACGGGCTTTGCGGTACCACACGGGCCTCTTCCGAAAGTGGCAGTTCTTGGGAGTCTCCGTACACCGCAGCTGAGCTTGCGAAGACCACGCGAGGTACTGCTGCCGCGCGCGCGGCCTCCAGCACGGAAAGAGTGCCCGTCACGTTCACGTCGAACGTGTCGCGTGGATGGTCTATCGAGTCTTGGACACGGGGGAGAGCCGCCAGGTGCACGATGGCAGCGGCGCCTTGCGCGAGCTCCGCAAGTGCAGCCGTGTCTCGTATATCAAGCTCAGTCACGGGTGCCGCCGCAAACTCGCGTCCCGCCAGCCTGCCCGCTGCAAAGTTGTCTACGGGTATTACCGTATGCCCGGCAGCAAGCAGCGCTTCGACCAAGTTGGAGCCGATAAACCCCGCCCCGCCGGTGACGATGATCTTTTTCGTAGTAGTCATACAGTATAGTGTTATGTCCGTATCGGACGATGGATATGGGTGTTGTCGCCGCGTCACATGCTGCCAAAAAGCTCCTCCATTTCCCGCCGCCATTCGCTTTGCTTCACGAGGCGATACGTGAGGCCTGCACTCACGCCGAAGGCGTCCAGATCCTGCTTGCTCATCTTTCGCACGCGGGCATTCGCCATATCAAAGAGCTCGCGCTTGTACTCCGTGTCGTCACTTCCCGCGAGCTGGTCGCCCTTTGTCTCAAGTATGTACACACGCTCCACTTTCTTGGCTGTGGGGTCAAAGACGGTAAAGATAAAATCCGCGTACACGTTACCCCTGCGCCAGCCGCGCATACCGTACTGTTCCTTTGCCTCGTTGCGGTACCAAAAATACAGCTTTTCTTGTCGGTCTAAAAAGTACACCACGTCCTTTTCCATCCCGTTGATGCCGTCGCCTCCGGCCACGTCAAAAAGGCTTTTCTGTATGCCCGCAAGTGCCGCTATGGGCCGCACTTCTATCTCATGCGGAAATGCATAGCCGGCCTCCTTGTGCGCCACTGCCAGCCGCACCTTTCCCTTTTCAAGTGAGCTTGTAAACCATGCGCGCGCATGGGTGTCTGCGAAAAGTGAAAGTGCGCGCGCGAGCTCGTCGGCAATGTATGCGCCGTTGGCGTTAATAATGCGGGCATCGTGCTGTGTGTGCAGTGCCGTAAGGAGCTTAGCGGCGAGTGCCTCCGCCATCCACGGGTTGGGTACGATGGGGACGAGTTGTGCCGCTATGCTCGCTACAGTCACAGGCGGGTACACGGCGCTCAAGGTACTCTCCACAGCGAGTGCATTGCCGTGAATGACCTTGCGGCCATCGTCTGATATGCGCACCACAAAGGTGTCTTCCGCGCGTGTGGTATCGGACAGCGTCATGGACGCCAGTGCACTCACGTCAAAGTCCGCCCAAGGTATATACGGCAATATGTCGCGCTCATACTCCACCTTGCGCCAGCCGCTTCCCTGCTTAGTGAGGAAAAAGGGCAAGAGTATGCGCCGAGCCGCCCGCGCAAACTCCTTGCGCATGGGGTAGCTCCGTGTGTCTTCGCGTGCGTCCCTGTCGTCACTTTCGTTAAAAATACGGTGCGCTATGTCGGTAAGCCCCTCGCCTTTAAAGCCCGCACTTATGGACTCAAGCAGTGCATGTGAGGTGGGGTACCACGCGTACACGTAGCTTTCGTCGAGTGCCCGCACGCCTGTCTTTGTAGCGTACGGCTGGCGCAATACACGCCCCACAAGCTGTGTGAGCGCTTTGTCACTCGCGTTGCTGTGCTTGGCGAGCACGCCGAGCACGTACGCGAAAGGACAATCCCAGCCTTCTTGCAGGGCGTGCTTGGTGATGATGAAGCGCACCTCACACTCGCGGGCGAGCAGGCCCCCGGCGTCTGCGATAGGCCGCAGCTCGTTGGTCTCTGCCGTCTTTATGGCTATCCATGCGTCCGGCACGCCGAGGCGCGAAAGCTCCGCCTTTACATCGTTGCTGTGTATGAAGCCCTTGCCTTCTTGGTCCTTACCCACGCGCTCTGCTTGGAGAAGTGCTATCGGGCGTATGTACGTGCCTGTTTTGCCGTAGAGCTTCAACGCCTCCTCTTCGAGCGCTGCGCGCTTTTCCACTACCGCGCGTACCACACCCTGCCATGGGTCCCGTGCTCTGTTGTGTACGTGGAGGTCGAGCTTTATCATCCCCTCGTCGCACAGTTCACGTCCGCTTATCTCTACCAGTACGCTGCTTCCCGCGGGTGGCGTAGCGGAAAGCTCCACTACACATGCGGGGTTGAAGCCGTATATCGTGCGCTGCGCGTTGTCGCTGTACGCCTTTTGGCTTTCGTCGAGTATTACCAGAGGTGAAAGGAGCGCAAAGGTGTTTCCGAGGGATGTTTTCACCACATGTTGTGTGCCGTGTGGATAGGTGGTGAGGTTGGGTACGCGCACGAGGAGGTCTGCGTGTTCGTCCAATCTGTCGGCGTCCGGGAAAAAAGGTGCGAAGCCGCCAGAGTCCATAAATATGCGGAGGTCTTTTTGTGTCAGCTCTTCCCGCGCGGCACTCTGCAGCATCATCACATACACCACCAAGTTTTCCGCAACATCGAGCGGCGTGAAGCGGTCTATACGGCCGCCAAGCTTGCGCTTCACAAGGGTGCGCCCGCCCGAGGCCATGTCGAGGTGTTGGCGGTAGGGGTGCGAGCGGTCGCGCAGTGAGCGCAGTGTTTGTTCAAATATCTCTTCGGTGGGTACCACCCAAAGCACAAGCCCTGTCTTGCGCTTAAGGAAGGCGCTCTGTATCGCGTCTATGGCTTTTACCGCCACGAGTGTTTTTCCACCGCCGGTCGGTATCTTAAGTACGTACGTAGGCACATCGCGGCCACATGCGTCCACGCGCTCGCGGTACGGTACGCGCTTACCGTCGAGTCCGCACACAGCGAGGGCGTTCCATGCGTCGAGCGAGGCGTGGCGCGTGTTGCCCTTTGCGCGCTCCTCTGCCACGGCAGCCATGTACCGCTCTATCTGCGCTATTGTTCTTTTCTGAAATTCGCGTAGCTCCATGGTGTAAGGCAATAGGGTCAGCTCTGTGTACAAAGCGTTCGCTGGTAGGCGTTCACACTCGTCGTCTCTGCGAGCCGCAGCGAAGCAGTCCAGGATTTACTTAATCGTTCAGTGACTCATCTGGATTGCTTCGCTGCGGCTCGCAAGGACGTGCGGCGTGGCTATCGATACAGCTCAAAGGGTAGCTGTGCAAAGACAATACCGCGCTCCTTGAGGTACTCGTCGGACACATACTTCATGGGCGCAAAGACAAGCTTCTTTTTACCCTTGCGCCCAAGCTTTGCAATGGCGTCTGCGCGCGTCGTGTCGAGCGCGGTGCTTTTGAGGAAAGCCACGTCCGGCTTGTAGACCAGGAACACGTCGTACTCTTTTGAGGTGCCCACGTGCCAGTCCTTTTCTTTGGATGACTTCGCGTCGTACGACTCGCCCGTGGCCGTGTAAAAAGCAAAGCGTGCAAGCTCGCGCCACGCGGGCAGGCTCTTGCCCGAAAGCAAATGCTCCGCGTCTATGGGGTGCTCTCCCAGCTCAAAGTACGAGAAGGTGCCGCCTAGGCCCTGCTTCAGTGCTTCGTCTTTTGCACTCGGCACACCCTTTATCACCCGCCGCACGCGCTCTGCCGTGATCTTGTCCGCATAGTCCTCGCACTCCACGAGGATGAATTTTCTGTTACCGCCGTCCGCTTTGTTGAGTGCAAGCACTGCATGCGCTGTGGTGCCCGAGCCGGCGAAGGAGTCGAGGAT
>CAYWMQ010000019.1:0-9711 GCA_964459635.1 uncultured Candidatus Saccharibacteria bacterium
TCATGGTGGACTATATATGGTCTACACCTGCGTACGCGGTCACCGATGTGCGCATGGTATGTGGCGTCTCCGACCACTGTGCGCTCGTGGCGGACGTGCTTCACGTATAAAAAGTGGCATCGGTCTGGCATGGTGTATGCATCGCACGTGTCGAGCGTGTAGGCGTTTCTGACCGTTGCCGTAGCTCTGTCATTTGATAGACTTTGTATAACATCATGCGACTCAAAGTACCGTACTTTAAACAGGACACCACCTATACATGTGGCGCAGCTTCAGTACAAATGGTGCTTCGTTACTTTGGTGTTGTTGAGTCAGAGGCGAGATTGGCAAAGCTGATGCATGTAGACAGGGAATATGGTACCCATCATCAGGCAATCATTGATGAGCTGGTGGCACATGGCCTTTTTTGCTATGCAAATAACCGAAGCACGTTGCAGGAAGTGCACTATTTTTTGGAGCAGAAGTTACCTGTTCTTGTGCATTACCTTGAGCCTGAAAATAACGAAGGTCACTACGCGCTTATCATCGGACACAGCGACGGTTCTCTTGTACTCAATGACCCGTGGCTCGGCAAAGGCGTCACGTTTTCTGAAGAAATGTTTGAGTGTCGATGGAGAGATGAGCAACACACGCACACCCGCTGGCTGCTCGTCGCGTCCCCTGTAGATCTTGCTCTTGGACACCAGTATCGTCCTCCTGCTTAGCGCTGCCACAGCTCTCCCGCGCACTAACCATAGCCAGTGCTTGATCCTGCATCACTACGCGTGTCAGGTTATATGAAAATAACGTGCCGCCCGGTGTAGTGCCGGGCGGCCAAATGTCATCAGGCTTCACATGCGGCCCAGAGCTTGTACTGCTCGTAGGCCGCGTGCGCGGTGGCAAGCGCGAAGGTGCCGGCGAACACGATATGTTCCCATCCCGCAGTGCTGAACAAGAGCGCGTACAGCGCAAGAACGAAAGTCATTGCGGCGTACCCGGCTGCTTGCCAGAGCGGCGGGAACGAGGCCGTGTGGCTCATTATTTTCCTCCTCTTCATGAACCCACACATGTGCGGGCTCATGCAAGGAGAAAAAATGGCTCAGCTGCGTACTCTATGTATATTATATCATATTCACGTATTTAGTCAATATTTTGCAGCAACTCACCTTGGTATAATTACCCCGATGTCCCTTACCGGACAAATACGAGTCGTAGTGCTTGTGTTTGCACTTACGGCCTTTGTCACACCGAGTTTTGCGCACGCCTCTCTTTCTCCGGAGGTTGTGGCACGTGCTGTGCAGGCTTTTTTTCCACATGCACCTGAGATGGTGGCTATTGCACGGTGCGAGTCAGGCTTGCGCCAGTATGACGCGATGGGCACCACGCTGCGCGGCGGCTGGGCCAACAAGATGATCGGCCTCTTCCAGCTCCACGAGACGTACCACCGCGCCGCTGCGCGCGCGCTCGGGTACGACATAGATACGTTGCTCGGCAATATCCTGTACGCAAAGACGCTCTACGCGTCCGAGGGCACCACGCCGTGGAACAGCAGCGCGCATTGCTGGAAGGGTGTTGAAAACTTGAAAACGGAAAAACTGGAGACTTCAGAAAACTACGCTGCAGCAACATCGGCACAGAGCCAGATCGTTTCTACGTTACTTACCAAAACACTAACGTACGGCATGACGGACCCGGAGGTGCGTGTGTTGCAGCGGCTTCTAGGCAGGGCAGGGTACAGGGTGACGTCAGAAGGAGCCGAAACAGACTACTTCGGCACCGCCACGTACAAAGCACTATTGAAGTTCCAGTGCGAAAAAAACATTGCATGTCTCACCAAGCCCGAGCTCCGCGCAGGCGCGGGCACGACGGGGCCGAAGACGCGTGCGGCGCTTAATCAGTACTAGCCAAGGGCTACGCTTGACTACTATACTATTGTATATACAATGGTATAGATGAATACGACAATTCTCATCAAGACAGATCAAGCGCTTAAAAAAGCCGCTCAAGAGACCGCGAAAGAGCTTGGCGTACCCTTGAGCACAGCGGTAAACGTCTTCCTTAAGCAATTCGTACGCGACCGCGAGCTCACTATATCTGCGACATACAAGCCCTCCGCGTATCTTGCGCGTGTTCTAGCTGAAGCGGAAGAAGAGCGACGTACGGTGAAAAAAACACGCACGTTCAAGACTATTGATGCGCTCGTAGCGGACCTTGATTCCTAGCTATGGAGTTTCAGCGTTCCTCGCATTTCGTGAAAGCGTGGAAGAAAGCTCCGGCAAGTGTCCGTGCACAGGCAGTGAAGCGCTTGCGCCTTTTTGCTGAGAATGAGTTTAATCCTCTTTTGCATAACCACAAGCTCTCGGGCGAGTACAATGCGTACCGCAGCATTAACGTAAACGGAGACTGGCGCATCGTGTATAGCATGCTCGCACCGGGTGTCTGCTACCTCTATCTGCTGGGTACCCACAGCGAGCTGTACGAGTAAGCGCATCCGCCGTGGCACAGTTTCGTTGTAGCATCACATACGTACCAAGCCCGAGCTGCCTGTGGGCGCGCGCGCCGTACTCTCAAGTGAAGCTTGACAAATATTTGAAAACGTGTATTCTCTTGGCAGAATATTAGATATGTGGTCATAGCCACGAGGGGCCTATACATAGGCTTTTTGTGGCTATGACCACTCTACCGTTGGGGTAGGGAGTCCGCTGGCAAATGGAGGGCAGACAATGGGACGAATCACGCTCGACCAATCCCATCAGATCGTTGCCGCGCTGGTGACGAATACGGACTGGGACGCAATCGACTTCGATGCGCTGGACCTTCAGAACGCCGTCGTGCGCGATGCGAGGACGGCGGGCGCACATTTCACTGCGTTTCTCCAGGCGGGAGCGCGGATGCAGGTTGCTGTCGTGCAGTCGCCTGCCAAGAAGAGATCCCGTCGCATTCCTCGCTTCGACCCCGCCTTCATCGGCAAGGGCTGGACGTTCTGGCGCGGGCCTGCGGAAGGTGACGGGCTTTCCGGAGAGCAGGAAAAGGAGCGGAGCGTCGGGCGCCGACCCAACCTCACCAAGCTGAAACTTGAGACTTGCCTGCGGCAGGGCGAGACGTACACCACGGGCGAGGAGCGCCGCAGGCGCCTATCGACCGTTGGTGGCATCCGGGGCGGAGCGGACCAGTTTCGCTGGTTCTGGGAGCACCAGGACCGGATTCCCGCGGAGTGGGAGGAGTTTGTCGTCTATTTCGACGACACCGTTCTGCGCAGTCCGCGCGGCGACCGCTTCTCGCTGTACCTCTACCGCGACGGCGGTCAGTGGGACTGGGGCGCGGACTGGCTCGGCTACGACCGGGACGCCGGCGACCCGTCCCTGCTCCTCGCAGAGTAGCACTGGGGCCTCAGGAGCTTAGAACTCCTTTGCCCCTCATCCCTTTGCTCTTCGCTATTGCCCGGGCGCGCTTGCGTGCCCGGGTATTTCTTTTGCTATACTACAAAGCGGTAGTAGGTGTATATCAGCGCGCGTGCACGCATGCGCGCCACCGAATCCAGTATCCATACGCTTGGAACGTTTACGGATTAAGGTCCATAACGGCGTGGCGTATGCAGACACTTCATCCCTCGATACAAACTCGGGATAACCCTGAGCTACGTCGAAGGGCATAAAAAATGAAGCTACTTGGTGCGGTCTACCAGGGCATTGTGATGCCGAATTCGATACAACCCAGAGAATGTTCCATGGGTGGTGGTACGGGAGGCAGACCGTACACTTCTGCGCAGTCCGAACGGCAACCGCTACACGCTGTACCTCTACCGCAACGGCGGTCAGTGGAACTGGAACGCGAACTGGCTCGACAACGACCGGAACGCCGACAACCCGTCCCTGCTCCTCGCAACTCGCTTCATTTCTCACCCCGCTCCGCGCGGGGTTGAGTTTTGGCAAGCTGGCCGTACCAGCCGCCGAGCATGCGGCCTATCTCCTCAAGTGGTACCGATAGTGCGGCATACTTCTTCGTGTCTAGAGACTTTGTCTCCCACAGCACCAAGAGGAGCACCTTGAGCGTATCGAGCTTGCGTATCGCAAGGCGCACCCATGGCTGTTTTTCCTCGCGCGATAGGAAGGTGGCGACCGCTATCGCTTCGATGACCTCCACAAAGAGCGTATCAACGCGTCCGCCGAGTGAATGGCGATGTGTCTTGGGTAAGGTGGTATGGTAGCCCACCCACATGAGGTATGCGCTCTTCACCTTTGCTAAGACTGGTAAAAGCGCTCGGGGGGGGGGTAGCCTTTACCGTATGGCCGGGAAGCAGTTCACGCATACCTATGAGGATATCATCTCCGTGGAAAACCTGCTCGCTGCGTGGCGGGAGTTTGTGCGGGGCAAACGAGGGCGTACGGATGTACAAGCATTTGAACGCAACCTCATGGCCAACATTCTGTCGCTTCACAGCGACCTTGCTTATAATACCTACCGGCACGGTCCGTACGAAGCGTTTCGCGTAGCTGACCCCAAGCCGCGGCACATACACAAGGCATCCGTGCGTGACCGCCTTGTACACCATGCGGTATGTCGTCTGCTTGCGCCCTTCTTTGACACACTCTTTGTCCCTGACTCGTACTCATGCAGACTACGCAAGGGCACACACAAGGCACTTGCACGTTTTCGGAGGTTTGCGGGTAGAGTATCGCAAAACAACACGAAAACCGTATGGGTACTCAAGTGCGACATCAAAAAGTATTTTGCATCGATTGACCATGCGGTGCTCGCCATACTGCTGAATCGGTACATTCCTGACGTGCGCGTGCAGCACCTTCTTTCCGGTACCATCGACAGTTTCAGTTCCATCCGTGCCGACAAAGGTATACCGCTTGGCAACCTCACGTCTCAGCTCTTCGCCAACGTGTATTTGCATGAGCTCGACCGATACGTAAAGCACACCCTACAGATGCGCTACTACGTGCGCTATGCGGACGACTTTGTGCTCCTTTTCCCGGACCGCAAGGTGCTGGTCAAAGTGTTGCGGCAGATGGAGACGTTTTTGCACCAGACGCTTGGGCTCGCGCTTCATCAAGACAAGGTGCATATCCGCACGCTCGCGTCCGGTGTTGACTTCTTGGGTTGGGTACATTTTCCTGACCACCGCGTGCTGCGCACAACGACGAAGCGGAGGATGCTGGGGCGTGTTGCGTGTGTGGAAGACCAGGATGACGCGCTGGTGCAGTCGTACTTGGGACTGGTGAGACAGGGGAATACGTATAAATTACAGGTGCACGTTTTGATGGGGTTGTGACCTCTGCCTGACTATGGATAGCCGATGATGGCGCTGGACAATATCCGGTAAGTGTTATACCGTCTCCCGTGGAACACACTTTACCTGCTCACGGTCATAGCTACCAGTCTCGACGTCGCGCAGGCTTGATGGCTATGTCCACTCGCCAACAAAACAGAATCTACTGGCCTCAGAAAGGAACAGTCATGAGTACCATAACGACCCACGAGGTGACTGCCCAAGTAGATCCCGCTCGCCACTGGGTACACGCCGTTCTTGCCGCGACGAGAGATCAGATGCCCAACACTAGACAGCTATTGTATGCTCGTCATGGGTACGAGGATGATACCTTGACGGAGAAGGTGTTGCGGAGATTTATCATGCTCCAATCGCCGCGCCTCTCGTGGGAAGATGCCCACAGTTGGGCACGTAGCCAAGGTCACGGCGATGCTGATGCGCGTGATGTGCTTGCTATCGGCGAGAACTGTTACAACATCTTTGGTAGGTTATGTAGCTATAACTTTTGTGTGACAGAAACCAGGGGTGGTACGTTCCGAGAAGCTGACCAAGTCGTCACTCTTTGGTACGACAGAAATGGGCATTTAGAGGTACGTTGCGGTCCTGTGAAGTCATTGCCAATAGGTCTCGACCATATAGCACTTTGGTACGTATTCCGAAAGGAAGGCATGAGGCCTTGCGCCCCTGAACTTTGAATCGTCGTCCTTTGTGAGTTACCCCGTGCGTTACGCGCACGGGGTTCCGCTTTTTCAAAGGTCAAAACAAAAAGATAGACTTTTTACCGTTCCTGTGCCATTATGTAGGCCCCTGCGAGGGCCCGCACACATACAATCAGCATTCAGGTCGTTCAGCTTGATGCTCAGTGTATGTGTGCGGGCGGGCTTTTCTTTTTACCGCGCACTGTTTGTAATGCCGTACTCATGTAAACGTTAGGATTGGCATCGCGAGCCGCAGCGAAGCGACCCAGATCTGGATTGCTTCCCTCCTTCGCCAAGGCTACGGCAGGGCGGGCGCTGCGGCTCGCAAAGACGTAGACTTCGCGGCGTTTCTAAGAGGTGTGAGCACGTGCGGTCTCGTAGTTGCGCATCGTTTGTTTTTTCGTTTTCCAGTTTTCTCGTTCTCACATTCTACTTCGTATGGACA
Organism: uncultured Candidatus Saccharibacteria bacterium; assembly: GCA_964459635.1. Taxonomy (GTDB): domain Bacteria; phylum Patescibacteriota; class Minisyncoccia; order Phycocordibacterales; family UBA12088; genus CAYWMQ01. The sequence goes on from CAYWMQ010000019.1 coordinate 6,401, forward strand.
TCCGAAACATCGCCATCATTGCCCACGTCGACCACGGCAAAACGACCCTCACCGACGCCATTTTGCGTCAAACAGGCGCGGTCGAAGCAGGGGTTTCTATGGACAGCAACTCGCTCGAGCAAGAGCGAGGTATCACCATATACGCGAAAAACGCTTCGTGTGAGTACAAGGGCACCAAGATAAATATTGTAGACACCCCGGGACACGCCGACTTTGGTTCAGAAGTGGAGCGCGTGCTGCGCTCCATCGACTCGGTGCTCCTTGTGGTCGATGCGCAGGAAGGCCCCATGCCGCAGACGCGCTTCGTGCTCAAGAAGTCGCTCGAGCTCGGGCACAAGCCTATTGTCGTCATCAACAAGATAGACAAGCCGGCGGCAGACATCGACCGCACACACGACCAAGTCTTTGACCTCTTTGCGGAGCTTGGGGCCACCAACGAGCAGCTTGATTTCCCGACGATGCTCGCGATTGGTCGCGAAGGTGTCGCAAAGGTTCATGCAAGCGACGAGTCAAAGGACCTCACGCCGCTACTCGATCTCATACTTGAAAAAGTCCCTATAGCTTCAGGCAACGACGGAGCCCCGCTCCGCGCGCAGCCCTTTAACCTCGCGTACGACAACTACCTCGGTCGCCTTGGCGTGGTGCGCGTGTACGACGGCGTGCTCAAGCAGGGCATGGAGCTCGTGGCACAAGGTGCGGAAGGTCTACACAAGGGCCGTGTCACGAAGCTCTTCACATTTTCCGGTCTCTCGCGCGTACCGACGGAGGAGGTTGTGGCGGGCGACATCGCCATGCTCGCGGGTATGCCCGAGATATTCATAGGCGACACCGTATCCACAAGTGCCGACGTGGAACCACTGCCGCGCATTGAGGTGGACGAGCCCACCATTGAGCTTTCGTTTCTCGTCAACAACTCGCCGTTTGCAGGCCGCGAGGGCAAGTTTGTCACGTCGCGCCAGCTCCGCGAGCGGCTGGAGAAAGAGCTTGAGGTCAACGTAGGCCTCAAGGTGGAGTTTGACCAAGGGGGCGGCGAGCGCTTTACGGTCCGCGGGCGTGGCGAGCTCCACATTGCGATACTCCTTGAGCAGATGCGGCGTGAAGGGTACGAGATGCAGGTCTCGCAGCCGAAAGTTATCGAGAAGGAAGAGGACGGGAAGCGTCTTGAACCGTACGAGGAAGTGACGGCGGACGTGCCCGAGGAGTTTCAGGGAGCGGTCATTGAAAAGCTTGGGCTGCGCGGTGCGTCGCTCGTGTCCGTCGAGGCGCACGAGGGCCGCGTACGTATCGTACTTGAGGGCCCGACGCGCGGGCTTTTGGGCTACCGCAACCAGTTTGTGATGGACACCAAGGGGCAGGGCATTCTCGCCACGCGCGTCATCGGCTTCAAGCCACACGCAGGCGAGATCGCACACCGCGATGTGGGCAGTATGATAAGTCAGGTCACCGGGAAGACGCTCGCATTTTCTCTCGATAATCTGCAAACGCGTGGCACGCTCTATATAGGTCCGAACACCGAGGTGTACGAGGGGCAAGTGATAGGCAACACCAGCAAGGGCGAGCAAATGACCGTGAACCCCACGAAGGGCAAGCAGCTCACCAACATGCGCTCAAAGGGCGCGGACGAAGCCATCAATCTCATCCCCCCGCGCCTACTTTCCATAGAATCCGGCCTTGAAATAATGGCCGAAGACGAGTACCTGGAAGTCACACCCGCGTCCGTGCGCCTGCGCAAGCAGTACCTCACGGAGCTCGACAGGGCACGGGCACGGCGATTATAGGAATAGGAATGCGTATCCCCCTTCACCAAAGGCTTCGGCGGGACGCAGTGCGAATGGGGGACGAGCCCCACAAGAAAAGCGTAAAGCATTTTATCGTACCCCCCAGTAGCCTTGTGGTAGTAGCATTTCACCCACGCCGAACATTCGTACGCCGTGGGTCCCCATTCCCATACCAATCCCCCATACGGAAACTCTAATTGCGCGCACACAATTAGAGTTTCTCTATTTCCTTCAAGTTCCTATCCGGCACGTAAAGCACGATGAGGCCAAGGATGATGCCGAGCAGCGCGGTCCAGAGCGGACTGCCGCCAAAGAGCGCTTTATCAGCAGCATCAAGCACGTACCAGATGCCGCGCCACACGAGCACGATACCTACCACCGTAGCCAGGTTTGCGAAGAAGTAGCGCGGGCCGCGCTTGCTTGGGAAAAAGAACCCCATACTATTGTCCTTTCGGCAGGCTTTCGCATGCCTCGCCGTCTTTATCGCCGTCGAGGCCGTTCGTGTCTTCCGAAGGCCCGCCGGCCTTTGTAAAGAATGACTGCGCCTCCGGCTGGGTTGCAAAGTCGTCGCAGTTGTACTCGTCGGTGTACTTGCCCTCACTGCTCTCATCTGCGAGTACGTTTCCCGCTTTGTCGCGCTTCACGCGCGTCGCAAAGCCGCCCGTGGCCTCGTCCCGCATGAGGTTGCCGGCTTCATCGCGGAGAATGGTGGATTCTTCGAGCGAGGCCCCGTCTAAGAGCGCCCCAATATCAAAGTCGGTGTTGAAAAGCTCAAGCCCGAGCGCACCGAGCAGAATGACGATGATGACCCCGAGAATGCCCTTCTTTGTTTTGCGCGCGGGTGAGCCTGAAAAGTCCTTAGCCTGTCGGAGGACATTGCCCGCTTTTTCCTTCACGCTGTTTTGGTCCATACCGGAGAGTTATGCAGTAATAAAGAGGTAGAGCGCAATGGCGAGGAGTACGATGATAACTCCAATGCGCAGCATTTTGTTGCCACGTAGATTGTTCATTGTGGTAGCGTTTAGAGTAACTATCTCTAGTGTAGCACAGCAGTGCGTTGCTGCTGCTGGGAATGTGTATCCCCCTACGCTTGTTAGCTACGGCGGGACACGTGCTAATGGGGCCAAAAAGAGCATAGCTCTTTTTGTGCGGGCGTGCGTCCCCCATTCCCATACCAATTCCCCATACGCATCGCTTGCTTGTGCAAGCGTTGCTAACGGGGTATAAAGACCCTATGAATCCTCCTGTCCAAGCGCCCGAGCGCCTGATCTTGCCCGTACCGTACCTCCAGCAGCCCAAGTGGTACTTTTGCGGCCCCGCGTGCCTCTCGATGCTCTTCATGTACTACGGCATCGACCACTCGGTAGGGGAGATCGCGCGTGTGGCGGGTACTACCGAAGAAGTGGGCACTACACATGAGGGCTTGCTCACCGCTGCGCGGCATTTCGGGCTCTCCGCTTGCGAGGAGTACAACGCGAGCTATGCGCATATCACCGAAGCACTACATCGCGGCGAACCTGTCATTCTCTACAC
>CAYWMQ010000019.1:9811-13491 GCA_964459635.1 uncultured Candidatus Saccharibacteria bacterium
GGCAAGCGCGGTAGCATAGCAGTATGCGGCACGGGCCGCGCCCCCATGGCACTCAAACTGCTCAACCGTTTCAAGCGCATACTCATTGTTGAGGATGATAAAGTGCTGCGCGCTCAGCTACGCGCAGTCTTTGAGGAAAAGGGCTACAAAGTGTTCGAAGCGTCCGATGCACATGAAGTGTTGGGGCACATGGCAACGTCACAGCCTCACGCCATGGTGCTCGACCTCATGCTTCCCATCAAAGACGGCATATCGCTCCTTGAAGAGCTGCGCAAGACAGGATATTCGCTACCGGTTGTGATTTTGTCCAACCTTCTCGGCAGCGGTAATCTGCGGGCGGATGCGGAGCGGCTTGGGGCCACGTTCTACAACAAGTCTTCAGCCTCACTTGCAGATGTAGTGGCGGCAGTCGAAGCCAAACTCTAGTCTCGTACGACCATGGGTCTCCTTGATTTTTTTCTTAAGCCCGCGAAAAAACTGGTACTGGTCGTCGAGGATGACGCGCCACTTCGGCGATTCATGGCTGAGCGGTTGAAAGAGAATGATATCGACGTAGTGGAAACGGGCAACGGCGACGACGTGATCGGCCTGGTCGGTACACACAAGCCGGATGGCATCATCCTTGACGTGATGCTTCCGGGTAAAAGCGGTATGCAGATACTGGAGGAGCTGCGCGCCGCAGGCAACACCACGCCCATAGTCATACTCACCACGCTCTCAGGCGAGGGCGGGCTTAGGCTTGAGGCCGTGAAGCACAAGGCGTCTTTTCTCAACAAAGCGGACGCGAGTCCCGACCTTGTCGTTGAAAGCATAATGCGGCAAATGCTCGCGTAGCACCATGTCATCCGAATCCGATCGTACCGCGCTCCTGCTCCGTGTCATAAGTCATGACCTTCTGGCACCCCTCACCGCTGCAAAATGGTACGCAGAGTTTCTGGCGAAGCCCCGCGTGTCGAACACGAAGCGTGAAGAGTATGCTCTGGGTGTGCGTGAGGCCGCACAAGTCGGCATAAGCATTACGAAGCACATAGGCACTATGGCGCGGCTCTTTGATGAAGCTGCGCCTTCGCAGGCATTGCCCTGCAACCCGGGTACGGAGGCTGCCACTGCGGCGGCGGAGCTTCAGGCTCAGTTTGACCGTCACGGCGTTTCGCTTGCGGTGAATATTGCGCCATCGGCGCAGAGTATTCGCATGGATACCGACGTCTTTTCGCTCGCGGTGTGGGCCGCGGCAAAATACCTGCTCACTGCCGTTGGTGCCGGCGGTAGCGTAGAGGTCTTGGGTGGTGCCGGCACCAATCCCCACGGGCATGTGCCGAGTGTAGAGCACTACACGGTCACGCTCCATTCTTCGACCGTAGAAGATGCGGTGTTACGCGCCGCCGCTCTCAGCGCGGATAGGGCGCCCCAGCAGCTGGACCAAGGGTCCGTATTTATTCATCTGCTCCATGCCGCCGCGCACCGACTGCCGGTACGCTTTGAGTCGCGCGCGGATGGCCACACGCTGATGCTCGTGCTGCACGTTGCAACTCACGTGGAGACAGTCGTGGCATAGCGAAAAGCCTGTGTACAACAGAAGAGCGTCCGGCATGGCGCTCGCGTATACTGGTATACATGCATCCCTACGCGTACGTGAGACGACACAAAACAGCATTCTTTGTGCTTGCGGTACCGCTTGTCGCGCTTGCGTCATGGTACGTACTCACGAGGGGCGCTGACGCGCCTGTGCCTGAAACAGCCGCTGTTGTGCGAGGCGATGTCGCCGATGTGGTGAATGTGACGGGCCACGCCGAACCGCTTGAACGTCTGGAGCTTGCGTTCGCGTCTGCGGGCAGGCTTGCCCGTGTGTATCCGGAAGAAGGTGCGCGGGTACGTGCCGGGGCGCCCATTGCCATACTTGAAACAAGTATTGAGAGTGCCCGCCTCGCGGAGTACGCGGCACGTATAGATCGTGAGGTGGCCCTACTCAACGACCTTGAGGCGGGCACGGCATCAGAGACTCTTGCACGTGCGGAGGCGTCCTATGAGCAACAGCAGGCGCTCTATGATCGCTCCATAGCCGCCCTTGCGGGGGCGCTTGACCGTGCATATCGCACCGCGGATGACATGCTGCGCGACAAAGTCGATGAGGTGTTCGGGGGTGTGCGCGATGACCCACGCTTCGGCACCTCCTTCGAGCTCGGTACGACAAAGTACTTCATCCGTGCAGACGGAGATATGACGTCCCGCCTCACGGCGGGTAGGGCGGAGGCCGCGGAAGCGACGGAGCGGCTCGATGCGCTTCGTCTGGATGGCTCGCAAGACCCCGCTCTGCGTGCGCTACAAGCGGAGCAAGAGCTTGCACGTATTCAAGCGTTCCTTGACGATGTGGCGGTTGTTGTGCATGGCTACATTCCCACCGACAGCGAAGCGCAGACCGTATACGCATCGTACCAGGCCGACATCGCCGCAGCGCGGAGCTCTCTCCAGACAGCCCAAGACACGCTGCGTACTGCGCATACGGATTATGTACGCGCACGCGGTACGCTTGATGTGGAAGAATGGACGCGTGCTCAAACGGAAGCCACACCGCGGCCTTTTGCGGTAGCCGCACAAGACGCAGCTCTACGTGCCGCTCTGGCCGCGCGCAGGACGCAGGAGGCGGTGCTTGGCGAGGCGGTGCTGCGCAGTCCCATCACTGGCATCGTCACCAAGATTGAGCGGCGTCGAGGTGAAGTGGTCGCCCCCGGTACGGTCGTTGCAGAGGTGTTTGCGGACGGCGCGTATGAGCTTGTGGCGTACATACCCGAGGCGGACGTAGCAAGCGTTGCGCTTGGCGATACGGCACAGGTGACCTTTGATGCGTTCGAGCGCACGGATATTTTTCGCGCCAAGGTGGTGCGCATCGCTCTTTCCGAGACGGTGCGCGAAGGTGTGCCCACGTACAAGACCACGCTCGTCATTACGGATATGCCCGAGCGCGGGGCTGCCATACGTGCCGGCATGACCGCTGATATTGCCATAGAAGCGGAGCTGCGTTCCGATGTTCTGTTCGTCCCTTCGCGGAGTGTTTTGCGCGAAGGTGAGCGTAGTTACGTGCGAGTCTTCCACGACGGCTTGATAGAGGAGCGTGATGTTGAGCCCGGGCTGCGCGGCTCTGAGGGTACCACAGAAGTAGTGTCCGGCCTTACGGAAGGGGAAGAAGTGGTGTTGTTTATGGAGGACGAGTAGGTGTTCTGAACACGATACCAATATACGAATGAGTACGAATGCTGCGAATACAAAGCGTACCCGTGCGGCAGTGCCGCGCATTCGTAGCATTCGCATCAATTCGTTGATTAGCATCGTGCTCGCGTTACGTGGATGAACAGTATGTTAATTCAAGTTGAACACCTCCAAAAAACCTACGCCGACGGCACTCAAGCACTGCGTGAGGCGACATTTTCCATAGATGCCGGTGAGTTCGTCACCATCATGGGGCCTTCGGGTTCCGGCAAGTCCACACTGCTCCACGTACTCGGCTTCCTTGACCGTGAGACGAGTGGCACGTACCGCTTTGCAGGGCGCACATGGGATGAACTGGGGCCCGAGGGTCTCGCCACGCTTCGCAACAACGAGATAGGCTTCGTGTTTCAGCAGTTCAACCTTCTTCCACGCGAGAGTGTCGTGGAAAATATCTACCTGCCGCTCTACTACTCGTC
>CAYWMQ010000020.1:0-11801 GCA_964459635.1 uncultured Candidatus Saccharibacteria bacterium
TCGTGGCGTTCACGTTCGTTACGTCAATAGGACCCGCAAACGAAGACGTGGCTCCGTCACCTCGAATAGTGGTCGTCGCAGTGCGCCCAACAAAAACACCATCAAGTGCGGAGAACAAGGTTGAAGACGCGTTCGAAAACTGGGTAAAGGCAGAAAAAACCCAAGGCGCAAGAATGGTCGCCGTAGTGGAGCTGCGAGTGATACCGGAACTAACGTAATCTATCGAAATACCCGCGATGCTTCCACCTTCATCCACCACCTCGAAGTCCGCCCCGTCAAAATTTTGCGCAAGGGCACCGGCAAGTACCAGCGTCCCGCCTTCGTAAATATCTACTACTCCACCACCTCCGCCACTATCAGCACCGCATGAAAATTTACCCGTTGTTGAACTGTACAAAAGTGTTTGGTTCTCATTTGAACAGTCGCCTAAGGTGTTTTGAAAAAAACCTCCAGAAACATGAACATCCGTCGTCGATGCCGTCCCTGCAATAGTTACAACACCATCCATACCAACCGTAATGGACGATGTGCCTACCACAGTCGTCCCATCGGACGCATAAAACGTAACTTGTCCGATGGTACCGGCGTTCACCTCCCCAGAACCTCCTTGGTTAATAATGGTAGTACCGCCCCCGCCGCCACCTCCACTGCTGCGCGCAGAGATAATAGGGTTGTTCGGATCGGTACGATCTATGGTGATGTTCCGGCCTGCAACAATGCTATACAGTAAGTTTGCTGCATATACATTTCCTGCTCCTGCTTGAATATCTGCCCCACCCGTTGTGATACCCCCAAGTGCTGCGAGCGAACCCGAAGTGGTGGCAGCCGAAAACTCGGAGCCGCCACGTACAACTAAACCCGTTCCGACACGCGCGTCACCGCTTACAGCCAAGGATTGCCCGACCGTAGCTGAACCGGACGTCACGAGCGCCCGTACAGATGTATCACCAGCCCGAAGCGAACCGCCGAAGGTGCCGCTACCACTCACACGCAGCGCATCAGCAAATTCAGCACTTCGCGCGGAAATACTGTCACCTACTTGCAGGGAATCACGCACAAACACGTCCGCATTGATACGTAATAAGCGCTGTACTTCTGCCAATACAGTCGCGTTGTTGTTCACCTCGGGCGATTCACTAACCGAAGTGCTCGTCGTACCAACACTCAACATTTCATCCAGATCCGGTGCGCCCGTGCCACTCGTTCCTGAATCTGGAGGAGTATCAACCGATGCCACTCGCTCTTCGAATGTTTTAAAGCCGGGTTTATCTGCAGGTACATCTCCTGCGACCTGCGCTACCCGCTCGCCCTCGGTGTTAAACAGCCGCGCAAGTATACTTGCCGTACCGTGGACAAAAGTGCTAAGTGCATCTTGAACCGCTGTCCACGCGTTTGCTGAAAGCACAGAAACGCTTGGATCCAATGCGTCAATCAGAGGAGAGGTCCGTGCATACGTCACCGGTTCAACGCGAACCCCTTCCTGTTCAGAGCGCGCATACTGCAACTCCTCGGAACCATTGTAGATCTTTACTGCGCCGTAAAGCCCAGAAAGAAAAAATACCAATGTAAACGCGGTGATGGCAAGTCGCCTAGATGGTGAGTTCGCGCCACGATGCACAGACACAAGTGGAGTTTCTACAGCCTCCACATACGGCTGCTCAACCGTCTTCGCCTGATACTCGATACGGCGCTGCTTTGACAACTCTTCAAGACGTGCACGCTTTGCTGCATCACGCATCTCAACATAGGCAATGATCGCATCCCGATCAACATGCCATACGTTCCCGATTTTGCGACCCCTCAAACTACCGTTGCGACACATACGTGACACGTAGTCCGGTACCACACCAATGCGCAGAGCCGCCTCCTTTGCCGGTATCCATATTGTTTTTGTATCTACCTGTGGCGGCATGTTGGAAACGAAAATAGTAGGTAGTTGCTAGTCTGTTCGATTGTACGATGTAAAAAGAAAGAGCAAGAAATTACTCGTGCACTGCAGTAACTATCATTGTACGCTGTACGCGTACGAATTCATCACATGTCTTTAGCGATATGTGGATAACAAAAAATCTGCAGCCACGTACATGCCCACTTGCAACTGCTCGTTCCTCACCAGATCTGCAAAGAGTCTACGTCCTTGCCTTCCTCTCCGGCAGGCAAACGAAGAGCCGATCCACACAACGCGATGAACCGATTCGGGGATCAATATTATCTATGCGGCAAAAACCTTGGTTTGTTTCCTCTTTCCTCCTAGTAACGACCTTTCAGTATTTAAGCAACTGCGCTCCATCAGCGTAAAATGCATACGAAGCCATGAACGTCATCGTTTCAAACTTACATTGAACCAGCTTACACGGTTGCGGACCACAAACATTAACAAATTTGCGTCGCTGTAATGAGCCAAGACTAACGCTTCTTGCACGCAGCCAGCCACCGCCCACGGTCCACAACAGCATCAATAATCCACGACCTCCGACTCTGCGGCTCAACGCAAATGACACAACAAATATAAACTCAATAAATGAAATGAACGTTTATATGTTTCTGCTTCACTTCGCGAGATATGTTGACTTGCAACGATATTTTATCTCGTCTTAACGATATTCTTGAGGAAGTCAGCGTAAATGCGTACGGTGTTTCCCTGCACGTATACAACTGCCTGTTCAAAATGCCACTCTTGTCTTTCACCACTTGCAGTGGAAACAACGAATGGAGACTTTTTTACTAGGCTTATAAAATTTGCATGCATCGGCAGGATATCAAATGGACCGTCGCTGTTAACGCTTGAGATGCTCACCGCATCACCCTCCCACACTGGTTGGGTGGCACTTACAATGCGCACGTGTAGCAATTCTTGTACCCCAGATGCTTTGCGTGATGACAGGACTGTAGCCATAGGTTATACACGTATCGACTCCAGCGTTCCTACGTAGCGCATCGCCTCAGCAGGCAGCAGATCAGCACCTCCATCGAGAATGGTACGGACGTCCCGAACGACTTCACTGCGTGGTACAAAAATACCCTTACGGCCTGTATGTGCTTCTGCACTGAAGAAAGGCTGCGTCATGTATGAAAGTATCTTTTCTCCCCGCTCGTATAGCACCTTGTTTTCCGCTGACAACTCATCACTGCCCACGATGGACACGATACGTGCCAGCCGTTGGTGTTGGACCAGGACGTCCATCGCCTCTGTAACAGTACGGTAGTGTTGTGTTCCAACTATTGCCTCATCAAGGAGTCCGCTTCTTGACCTGAACGGGTCGACGGCGGGCAGACGCCCCGCGGCCGCGATCGCACGGCTGAGAATGACAACCGAGTCCATATGCGGCACGGTTGCAGAAATTGCCGGGTGGGACAACTCGTCTGCGGGCAAGTACACTGTCTGGACTGACGTTACACTTGCGGTATCTGTGCTTTTCAATCGCCCCTCAAACTCGGATATCTCGCTTTGCAAAGTTGGCTGAGAGCCGTATTCCGAAGGTATCTCGCCTGCAAGAGTTGAAAGCTCCGACCCTGCTTGGAGAAACCGGAAGACGTTGTCAACAAAAAAGAGGACGTCTTGCTGCTCTTCATCGCGATAATACTGCGTCAATGCACTTGCCGCCCATGCAGTACGGAAGCGCACCGCTGCGTTCTTGTGAATTGATCCCAATACCAGCGCGATGCGTGGCAACAAGCCGGTGCTCTCAAGCCAAGACCACAACTCATGCCCTTCTCTTGTGCGCTCACCGATACCCGCAAATATTGATACGCCGCTATGGTGCGTGATGAGATTACGTAATATCTCGGTAAGAAGCACCGTTTTACCAACGCCGGCACCTCCAACGAGCGCAAGCCTCCCGCCATTTTGCATAGGTGTGAAAAAGTCGATCGCCTTTATGCCTGTTTCAATCAGTTCACGTTGCGTCGACTGGTCAAAATGGATATGGCTTTGGTCATGTATACTCCTCCATGACACAGCATCCACTGCGCCTCGTCCGTCTTGCGGCGCCCCGTATAGATCAACCACCCGTCCCAGCAAGCCCGGTCCTACGGGCACCGTTATCTCTTGCCCCGTCGACAAGACATGCATGCCTCTGGCCAACATCTGAGGCTCTGACAAGAGTAGGCACCGCAGAAGACGGTCACCTTCATATGCGTAGGCCTCGAGACGCGCCTCGGCCTCTTCAGATACAAGCAGTAACTCACGTAATGGCGGCCGGTACGCACCCTCGCACAGCACCGTAACGATCTGTCCATGCAGCGCTTGCACACGACCTACCGAGCGATATGTACTTTTTTTTGTTTCCATTGCAGGTAGCCAGTAAACGATTCCAATAAACGTATGTTTGCTGAGTCCGATAGTGCACGGCGCAAGTGGCGACGTTCGCGCGCAAGCAAGTTGCCTGCATTTTCGTCCGCGGTGTCCATTTTCATGAGACGGGCCGCGACACGTGAAAGTTGGGTTTCAAGAAGTAAACGCTCAAACAAAACCGTACGAACCTGTGTATCAAAAAATGAGAACATTTCTACTATTTCGGGCTCAAGTATGTACTGAGGCAACTCTTCATGTGCTGCGTTCTTCGTTTTTTCGCTATTGAACGTGATATCTACACTAATGGCTTGCTGTTGAAAGACGCTTACAAAGCTCGGGTAGAAGATATGCACGTGGCCGTAGGGTGCAACTCTTTCAAGAAAGTCTTTGATCTCACTAGCGTCGGGTGTATCATCGGCAAACGCTATGTAGGAGACCTCGCGTCGCCTAAGACCCAAAGAAGCCCAGAGTTCACGTCCCGTTGCGCCGATGATCAAGCAGCGATCATCTCGGCTCGTAGACTTTGCAAGCGCCTGTATCACGTCTCGATTCAAGTTGCCGTAGAAGTGCCTGTTGGTGGTGTAGCCCACATATAACCTCTCGGCAGAAACTTTAGCGACTTCGGTGCGACCTTCATGCTGGGCAATGCGGGTAATCAAAACATAGAGGTCTTCAAGCTCGCGAAAGAGTGCGACGTTATGTTCAAATTTATCACGATAGCGTTTGAGCTCCATGGCGCTTATGTCGCGCAGGGCTCCAGTAATATACTGAGCCGTTTCGAAGTCCACAATATTCTGCTGTACTTCCGCTATTGCCGACATACGCTGTCGAAAAATGACGAATGTTGCTCAACTGCAGCGGTAAATGCTGTGAGAGACTTGCCACTCTGCACTAGAGCCCGGAGGTCTTCAAGCTCAGGAGCAGTGGATGCTGCCGCAAAAAGTGCTTCACTGTGTATCGCAAAGAAGGATGCGTCCTTCCCGCTGGAGAACGTAGTGAGCACAAGCGCGAGAATAATAGCTTGCGCATAGGGGGGATGGTACACGGTAGCCCGCTGGGAAAGCAGCTTACGCAGTATAGCTCCCATGCGCACCACCTCGGCAGCCGCGTCGGAGAGCCGAGAGCCAAACTGGGTGTATTTTTCCTGTGCTTTTGCCTCCTCTGTAAGCGTAAGTACGGCGGTCCCCAGCTCCCGCTGCACCACGGTCTGACCATACTTACCCACACGCGTCACTGACGCCTCAATATCAACAGCGGGAAATATACCCTGAGCGGCCAGCTCCGCACGAAATGTCAGGTGCCCATCGGTAGTACCCATCACGTTCGTACTGATCAAATCCGTATAACTCTCAAGCTCTGTCTGAAGCATTGGAATAAGAGTTATTGAGCCTTTACCCTTGAAGCATCCTGCTCTTTCAATAAGCTGGGCTTGTTGGTAGAACATATCCCCTGGATACGATTCCCTGCCCGGAAGACGACCTTCAAGTAGTGCGGCTTCACGTACGTATTTTGCATGTGTATAAAGATCGTCCAGTACTAGCAGGACATCGCGCCCTTTGTCACGAAAGTACTCTGCAATTTGAAACGCAAACGCCGGAGCAAGCAAGATCTGGGGGGTTGGATCGTCCGCTGTCGCCGCAAGTACGATTGTGCGCGATGCCGTTGGGCCCGTGAGAAGCTCTTCGCTCATGCGCCGCACATACGTTGTAGGGCGGCCAATGGAAGCATAGAGCATTACCATGTTCTGATCCGCTTGACTATGTACCACATGGCGCATAAACACATCTATACCGCTTCCTACCGGACCCATGACGAGTTGCCTTTGCCCTTTTGCGATGGGCAGCACCGTGTCCACGACGGTACATCCCGAAGTGAGAAGTGTAGTGATAGCGTCTCGGTCGGCAAGGCCCAGTGCCTCACGAGCCATCACAAGTGGTGCATTTTTTGGTGGAAAACCTGCTTTTTTATCAAGTGGGTCTCCAAGCGCATTTACTATACGACCGAGCAAGTGCTCACCGAGCGCCACGTGCTTGTTGCTCTTCTGCATCTCAAACCGCAAGCCGGGTCGTGCGTTGATAGAGTCCAGCGCCATGGCCATCACGGTGTTTTCATGCAAAGCCGAGACCATTGCGCGTGCACCATCCTCCGTCACAACAACATCATGTACACGCACTGACGGAAGCCCCTCTATTTCGAGAAGGTAGCGCTTCGCGCTTACCACAAAACCAACCTCTCGGTCAAATGCATCACGCAGCATATGGAGTAGTATGACGGTCAAACATTGCCACTAACTCGGCTCGGTGCGCACGCATGTGGTAACGTAACGAAAAATCATGGTAGACATTGTTCCATACTACAGCGCATCCGCCAGCAACTCGGGTGTCCACTCTCATCGTAAGCACGAGATTGGGCTGTACGTGCCTCCGAAACCATATCCCGAACTCCTCACGCTGTTTTGAAGGAAAGCGAACAGGCACGTACAATGTGACTCCCGGCAAGCGACTTACCTCCCGCTCTATGTCTGGCAAGACCTGGTACACCGACTCTGCTGTGAGCTCCGCTTTTTCGAACTCGGCAACAAGATTACGCATCACCACTCTCGTGTGAGCATCTACTTCAGCAGGAAGGACCGCGTCCAAACTCAATGCATCTTTGCCGCCAAAAAGCTTTGCTCCAAAGTAGTCGCGCAAAAACCCGATCCGCTCAATAAGGTCATCGGACGTGTACGTATGTGCAATAAGGATGGATATTACTTTTACAAGCATAAGAACGGGTAGTGTGCGTGCTATACGAATACGCCGCGCTCCTTCGCCTCCTCAAGAGCCCGGTAGACAAACTCCGCTTGATCCGCCATAGAAACTTGCTTGCCTAGCGCAATCTGAGCTGTTTCCTCAATCAAAACCAATATACGCTCATCCACCAACTCCATCCTCGCGGCGCGGTACTTGTCAATTTCTTTGCCTATTGCAGCAAACTCCTTCTCAACACTCTGACGAAGCGCAGCGTCAAGACCCTTCGCGACTTCAGTAACAGCAAGGGCTGTCTCTTGCCCGATCTTCTGCATTTCCTTGCGCACAAGCTCTGCGTTCTTGCCGGACTCATCTTGCGCAGCTTCCTCAAGCGCAATCGCCAGGTGTTGTATGCCTTTTTCAACATTTTCTATTTCTGACGCAAGCCGTTCAAACAACGCGGACGACTGGCTCGTAAACGAGTCCATGCTGTGCTTGGCTTCATCTGCATCGCCCGCAACACGAGCTTCAATTGTTTGGAGTGACTTAATAAAGCCCGTGCTCGCGCGCATGTGTTCCTTTTCAAGCTCATATGACAATTCTTTGAGCACCGTGTTCAGCTTAGTACTATATGCTTCAAAAAAGCGGTCGAGTTCACTATGATCCTCATGGACAGCACGCAAACGTTCTTCTTCGATAGCAGCGCGCACTTGACGCGCCTCATGCGTCGCGTCGGCAACTATCGCGTGCGCTTGTTCTTCGGCGCGCACAAGTAACGCACGTGCCTTTTCCGGCATGAGGCCCCTACGTTCGCGGCGGATAAGCATAATGCTAAACACAAGCATGAGCGCCATTGGTACGAGCCATGCCACAACAAGCAAAGCGATTCCAAGCCATGTTTGAACTACAAACACAGGTGCTCCGACTTGGGCTCCGACCTCGGTCACGACGGTAGGCACTGCTGATATCATATGTATGTTGATACACTCTTACCTGGGCAACAAAATTATTGCAGCTCCTATGGCAAGACCGAGCGAAGAAACAAGAACTATTAGGATACTGTTCCAAATAAGCATGGACGTAATTGATGATTTTGCCAATGGGTTACGTCCTACTGAAATAATGCTTTGCGAAAGCGATCCTCCAAAGCTCCTGAGAGCGGCTACCATCGCGCCAAACGCGACAATTGCGGCCAATAAATATCTGAACAACATGATAAGATCAAGTCTCTGCGTGGTTTGATTTTCCGGTTGTTGCTGCACAGCAGCGGGAGGAGTGGTCGACGCCATCACCATACCTGTCATGGCAGATGCAGGCCCTATACGAAGGGCGACAGGCACTCGACCGTACAGCACTTGCCCTGCTTCGCCTTCGATACTTTGCATGTCCTCCAGTGCTACGCCTAGCACGTACACGTCTGTATCACTAGGTGCCCGTATTCCAATGCCTGCCTGCTCTGAGGAGGTCACAAGGTCCCCAGCCCGTATGTGCCCGCCGGCGTCACTAACATTTACAACCGCTTCACCGAACCGCACCAATGGCACACTACCCTCTGCGCCGTCCTCGACAGTGAAGTGTAGCAGCGGATCCATGGTCACCACACCTGCAATACGAATATCCCCAACCCCCTGCGCCAAGCGATACGTCCCGGTTGAATCATTGAACGCAATAATGTCGCCATCACGAGCACCCTCGTCAATACGTACAGACGTTGCAACAGCCGTGGCCTGAAGATCCTGTGCTCGCATTGAGTGAGGTACTGCGAGTGAAATGGCACCACACACAAGCAGGCTGCACGTGCCCACCAGCTGCAAACGACCTTTCATACAAAGACAAGTATAGCAGGACATGCGAGCGGATGACGCGAATGCGGAAGCAAAAGGTGTGCATATCGCCGCACTTCACGAAGGTGCGCCCAGCCTCATTAGATAAGCAACGTTGCAGCGTATTGGCAAGCACGACACGAACCACAAAGCAATTTATAAGCTCATCACTTCTATACCGATACAACGCTGCTGCGCGCGAGGCGAGCCTCGGAACCATGCAGCATCACCGCTGTATGAAGGTGTTATTAAAGTGCCACGTGTACATAAACAAGTCCCGCACGCGCGGGATATATCAACGAAATAGCTACTATTATATAGATTTATCGGATGACTCTGCTAGCCGACAAGCAGATAGGCAACGAGAACGGCGCAGAGAAGTATTACGGCACCAAGTACCGGCCCTGTCTTCGAATCGTTCGCGCTCATGTGCGAAGCACCGGCAGCAGGTTGCCTAACTGCGGTCGATTCTTCACTTGTGCTTGTAGGTACGCCTCCTACTTGTTTTCCGACGCGGGCACCGGGTGCGTATCGTTCCACATTTTTGGCACCACCTGCAGCCTTACGTACCCCATCAAGCATTCCAGCCGCCGGAGCGCGCATGGTACCGGACGCTTGCGGTACGTCATGCGTACGTATGGGCCTGTTCATTCGCGGCGATGCAATAGGGACATTCTGAAAGCGCTGTACTCTGACAGGCTCGGGATTTAGGGGGCGACTATCCTCGAAGTACAGCGGTGAAGCATCATGAAAATGTACATCTGACTCTGCGAGCACGCGCTTTTGAAGAAGACTAGACTTTGCAGCAGGAATCATACCGGAGTCATTCGAGGGCAAAGTATGGGCGCCCTCGTCAGGTACGAGTGCCGATGTAACCTGGACTTCAGAATCATCATCATCGTCGTCGGGTGTATCGTGCGCGTCAACGATGCCTGTCGCTACTGCTTCAGGATCCTTTGCCTTTACGATGACGACATTTTCGTCGCTATCGTGCGCGGCCCGTGCCGGAGCGGCCTGCCGCTCTACCTGCGAGCGCTTTTTTGTAGGCTGATGTAAGGTGTAGTGCACTCCCAGCTTATGCTGGCGGATTGACTCTTCACTCACATACCAGCTTCGCCCGACCAAGCGAGCGCGTACTTTACCTGCTCTGCAAAGCTGACCAACGTAATCCTTTGTATATCCGACAAGCGAGGCGGCGCGCTTTGACGAGATATAGCGTACGCCATCAAATTCTAGACTCTCTTCCATGTCTCCAGTATACGAGATGCAAAAGTGACTATCCACCTTCCGCTGTGGATAGCCTTCCACGAATATAAGCAGACATGCGCTCTAGGCCGACTCTGTAGGTGCGCGCGCAGCTTTTTCCAATGCTTGCGCCAGCAATTGTGGATTTGCAGATCCTTTAGAGAGCTTCATGCCTTGGCCCACGAGAAACTGAAGTGCGGCCTGTTTGCCTGCGCGATACTCGGCAGCCACCTCGGAGTGTGCAGACAAAATATCTATAGCCAGACTCATCAAATGACCTTCATCGGAAGACTGGATGAGTTGGTGTGTTGCTGCAATGTCTTCGGGCTCTCCACCCTCTGCGGCCCAGTAGCCAAGTACATCCTTTGCGCCACGCGAAGACAGCTTGTCATCCATTGAAAGCTGAATGATAGACGCAAGCCCCGCGCCCTTCAAGGACGGCAGAGGGAGGAGCGCATTATCTTTCTTGTTGTATAGGCCGATCAGGTCCGTACAAAGGTAATTTGCTGCAAGCGTACACGCTCGATGATCCTTCAGATACACGCAGGCCTCCTCAAAGATTCTCGCGAGCTCGGGAGTGCCCGAAAGTACATATGCTTGCTGTTCCGTGATTCCCGCCTCAATGTAGCGCGCTCGACGCGCCCAAGGTGTTTCCGGAAGCTCCGCACGCAATATATCATCCGAGAACTCAAGTATTTCGGAGAGCTTCAGTTTCGGTAGATCCGGCTCAGGAAAATACCGATAGTCGTGTGACTCTTCTTTTGCACGTTGCGAGAAGGTGCGCTGCTTACTTTCATCCCAGCCTCGCGTCTCTTGTGCTACTTTCTCTCCACGAGAGAGTACCTCAGCCTGACGCTTCACCTCATACTGTATCGCCTGCTCAACTGCTCGAAAGGAGTTCAAATTCTTCACCTCGACCTTCGTGCCAAGTTTTTCGGGCTTGTCCGAGATACTTATGTTTGCCTCGATGCGCATCTCCCCTTTCTCCAGATTAGCGTGACTTGCTCCGAGGTATAGCAGCAGAAGCCTCAAATCTCGCGCAAACGCGACCGCGGTCTCAGCGTCATGCATTACAGGCTCCGTTACAAGCTCCATGAGCGGTACACCCGCTCGGTTAAAGTTCACGAGGCTGGTTTCAAGCCCGTGCGATGAGCTCCCTGTGTCCTCTTCAAGGTGAATGCGTGTGATAGCAACCGGCCCGATGGCACCTCCCCGCACAAGCGGATACTTATACTGGCTAATCTGGAAGTTCTTCGGTATGTCCGGGTAGAAGTAGTTCTTACGGTCAAACTCCGAATAGTCCGCTAGGCTGCCTCCCACGGCCGT
The DNA here is from genome assembly GCA_964459635.1 of uncultured Candidatus Saccharibacteria bacterium. Taxonomy (GTDB): domain Bacteria; phylum Patescibacteriota; class Minisyncoccia; order Phycocordibacterales; family UBA12088; genus CAYWMQ01. Next base: position 11,418 of record CAYWMQ010000020.1, read on the forward strand.
TCCCACACGTAGCACGTGCCGCACAGCCTCTTTGTTTATGACAGGCAATGTGCCCGGGTGTCCCATACATATCGGGCAAACGTTCACGTTCGGTTGCACCTCATCCGCATCATTACGCGAATCACAGAACATCTTGGTACTCGTATTCAGCTCTGCATGTATCTCAAGACCTATGGTGGGTATGTATGCACTCATGCGCCAAAGAATAGCGCACAACCTTAGGTGCTGCAACGAAAGAAGCCGGACTACCTGTGCGTAGCAAAATTGTATGTGTACAAACCTTGATCGCTCCGCTCTGATAGAGACCACTAATCCGTACGTGGGTTTCGGGCCCGTATGTACCGCGCTCGGCACAGAGCAGTCAGCGACATGTTTCCACACAGC
>CAYWMQ010000020.1:11901-13306 GCA_964459635.1 uncultured Candidatus Saccharibacteria bacterium
GGCGTTAAGACCTACCCCGCAATGGGACTTCATATCTAAGCTGCAAAGCGCTGCGCGTAGAGTAGAAAAACTACTACGGCACATCATCGTGCCTGCATGCACGCTTCGCGGCAAAGGCGTTGCTTGATATTCTCTGTATGCGTGTATGCAGCCCGCGCGGCACATACCCCACCATGCGTGTACGCCCAGAGCGACTCTGCCATGTTATAGTGGCAGCATGCACCGCGCACGGACACCGGCTCGCATAGAGCTCCATACCCACCTCGGCTCGTCGGTCGACCCCGCCATACTCTGGTCTATCGCGCACGCGCAGGGCATACGCCTCCCCACCAAGGACTACTGGGCGTTTGAGGATATGATCACCATGCGCGGGTCTGAGCGCAACAAGTCGCTCGACGACATGCACGACAACTTTTTCAGGTGGACGGAGCTCATACAGAGCTCGCCTTTAGCAGTAGAGGAGTCAGTAAAGAGTGTCATTGGTGGTGGGTACCGTAAGTGCAACATTGTGCTGCAGGAACTGCGTTTTAATCCGATGTTTCGAAACAGAGGCGGCGAGCAGGACCTCGACCACATTATCATGGCTGCGCTCCGTGGTATGGACAAGGCACTCCTTGAGTACCCGCAGGTGCGCGCGGGACTCATCCTGATGATGGACCGCACCCTGCCCTTTGCGCAAAACGAAATAATTTTGGAGAAGGCGCTCTTCTACCGCACGCGCGGTGTCGTAGGTATCGACCTCGGCGGACCGCAGCGCTCGTCTTTCTCAATGAAACGACACGCGCCACTCTTTGCACGCGCCCGCGCGGCAGGGCTTGGAGTGACGATACACACGGGCGAAGAAGGCACGCTCGACGAGCTCCGGTACGTCGTACGCAAGATACGCCCCGACCGCATCGGCCACGGCCTGCTCGCTGTACAAGACCCGGTGCTTCTGGCAGAGCTCGCGCAGGCGCGTATTACGCTTGAGCTGTGCCCCACCTCCAACATTCGCAACCGCCGCGTACGCTCGCTCCGTGCGCTTGGGAGCATCATTGCGCGCTTTCAACGTGCTGGTGTGCGCTTTACGATAAATACGGACGGCCCGGAGATGTACCAGACGCACGTGCAGCTTGAAGAGGACATGCTCGTCGCTGCACGCATACTGCGCGAGCGAGATATAGCCACATGCCGCACGCACGCTTTCGAGGCTGCGTTTGTCGCTGGCTAGCCTTCGTACGCAAAAAGGTACCTAGTACTGCACGAGAACGTACTAGATCGACCGCTCTTACTCAGGGCGACATGCTGCCGTGACAGCGTCGCCTACGGCTTTGACCGCCGCATCATCAAGCACGGTAACCGTGCGTGTTTGCTTCCCCTTCGCACGAAAGGTCTCCTCCACTTCGTGCTGTTTCGCTGCGTCCAC
>CAYWMQ010000021.1:0-12356 GCA_964459635.1 uncultured Candidatus Saccharibacteria bacterium
CAGCTTGAGCGAAGAATGAGCGAAAGCGAGTAGTGAGATTCCTACTGGGCGGACATTTGAAGCGAAGCAGCACGGCATACCCATAGTATTCATCAGGCCGCGCCTAACGCTTTGTATGAAGCGCAGATGAAGCCCACCTTGCGCCCATCAAAAATGTATGGTAGCAATGCGCTACTATGTCAGTGTGGCACACACCCGGGGGGCTTTCTTTTTTTCTGGCAGCAACGCTTCTGTGCGGCGCATCCACTGCCCTATTCGTACCTGGCATACGGGTCGGCGCACAAAATCCGCCTGAGCCGGTTATTGTAGCACTCGGAGACAGTCTCACTGCCGGTGTCGGCGCCACGGAGGGCAATACATACGTAGACGTGCTCAGTCGCCGCGCGGGGGTACCCATTGTCAACGAAGGTGAATCGGGTGACCGGACGAACGATGCGCTCAACCGCTTAGACGCTGATGTCTTATCAAGAAACCCCGACATCGTCATCGTTTTTCTCGGCGGCAACGACATACTGCAGCTCGTGTCCATCGACGACACCATTGAAAATCTTGAGCTCATCATAGCGCGCATCAAAGCTACGAATGCAGACGTAGTGCTCGTAGGTACGCACGACACCACCTTTCAGCGCACACGCGAGGCACGTTTTCGCGAGCTTGCGCACGACACCGACGTAGCGTATGTCCCCGATGCGCTGGACGGCATACTTGGGCGCTCTTCTCTTCTCAGTGACCCGGTGCACCCGAATGATGCGGGCTATCGCATTGTGGCGGATCGCATATGGAAAGAGCTGCGCGATGTGCTCAATGAGCGCTACCCGGAAGCACCGCTCACCCTTACGTGTGACACTGACACGGATGAAGTACGCACCGGCGATCGTGTGACATGGACCGCGTACAGCTGGGGTGCGGGAGGCGAGACGCTTCGCTACCGCTGGGAGACCGACGGGGGTGACATAGCGGGAAGCGGAGCTACCGCGCGCGCAACATACAATGAAGAGGGCTCCTACACGGCACGCGTCTCGGCGGAGCGCAACGGATCAACTCTTGATGAGGCCCGTTGTGGCACAGTAATTACCGTAACGCCGCAGCCCCTCGGGGGCCACTGTGAGGTGGAGGCTTCTATACGTGGAGGGCGAGGCACAAGCACTGCACGTACAATCGACGTACGATGGCGCGTCGAAACGCAAGGCGGTGGTACAGACAAGCGCTACACATGGAGCGGCACCGATGGACTTACCGGCACCTCCACCGAAGTGCGCGCCGCATACGACACCGCAGGCATGAAGCAGGGCCGCGTGTCGGTCACTTCCGGCTCGCGGTCACTCGACCTCACCTGCTCTGTCACACTGACTGATGAAATGGTGCGCGCCACCACTACCCGCGCCATGGCCGGAGGCTGCTCCGTGCGGCCGCCAGCCGGGTATGGGTACCGGGGAACCACGGGATGGAGCGCCACGATACGCGGCGGCACTCGCGAACGCACCTTTGCGTGGGAATTACCCGGCGCATCAACTACGGCAGATACGATGCAAAACCCGCGCGTCACCTATGCCATTCCGGGCATTAAAACAGGCACGGTGCGCGCAGCGACCAACGCGGAGGAGCTCGAAGCGAGCTGTCAGATAGCACTACTTGAAGATCCGGTGGGCGGACGCCCGGGGTCCGGTGACTCCGACGGCATCAACGGCGAAGGTGGTGACTCTGACTGCTTCATCGCCACAGCCGCATATGGCTCACCCATGGAGGAAGAGGTTGTGACCTTGCGCGAGTTTCGCGACGAGCACTTGTTGACCAATCCCGCAGGCCGCGCATTTGTGAAGACCTACTACGCCACAAGCCCGCCCATTGCGGATATGATACGCGAGAGCGAGAGTGCGCGCGCGGCGGTGAGGATCATACTGACGCCTATCGTGAGCGCTGTACAGTTTGTGGACCAAGAGTAGTGCAATAAGCGGCTATTACGTGCTACACTGCGTCCGAAATGCCGAGGTGGCGAAATGGTACACCTTGCTTCGCCCCAACAAGGGCTACGCATGGCGAAGCGCGCTGCGCATGTAAGGCTGGTACTGTGTGTGGTAATGCCGGATGAAATAAAAATAGGCCGAGGTGGCGAAATTGGTAGACGCGCGTGGCTTAGGACCACGTACCGATAAGGTGTGGAGGTTCAAGTCCTCTCCTCGGCACAAAAATGAACGCCTCGGTGGCGGCTAGAAATATTTTGGGGTAGACCCCACTTCGCCCTTGCGAGGGCTACGAGGGGCAAAGCGCGCGTGGCTTAGGACCACGTACCGATAAGGTGTGGAGGTTCCCCGCCTACCGGCAGGCAGGAAGTCCTCTCCTCGGTACGAAAGAAAGTCAAAGGGCAAAAATTAAAAGGCAAAAGTGCAAGTCAAAAGTCAAAGGCTTCTTACGTGTGTGCGCAAGTTTTGAATTTTTACTTGTACTTTTGCATTTTGACTTCTACCTTTTTACTTGTGCATCTACAACTGCAACGGCAGCTCCGCCGGTAGCTCCGTAACATTGAATGTGTACAACATGACGCGGATTATGGCGAATACCGAAACCATGATGACCATACCGACCAGGCCCCACAGCATATGCTGCTTGCCCTCATCGCGCGCACTGTCGTTCCCTGCCCCAAAGACGAGGCGCATGGCACCGTACAGAAACAAGACCAGAGCTGCGGTAAAGATCACGCCTATGAGCGGGTTGATGATCTCTTGGTTTACCGCCGCAACAAAATTTGCCACCGCTTGCATAGCTCAAGTATAGCGAAAGCAGACCGCTGCGCCAGCGTGCTCTCCACACAAAAAGCGGGCATGTGCCCGCTTTTTTGCGAAAACAAAACGGAAGTTATGCGCTCGGAACGTTCGGTATGGCCGTACCACCGCCAGCCTCAATACCCGTAAGCTCGTTGAGGAGCGCGACGAGCCCCCAGACAGACACGATCACAAAGAGTGCGATTATGCCCCATATCATCTGCCCACGTGCCTCCTTGCGTCCATCTTCGTCGTTTGAGTTTAAGAGGAAACGCACCAAACCATACAAGAAGAACAAGAGCGCAAGCGCGATGAGGAGGGGTACCAGGAACTCAACAATACCCTGTATCTGTGTAAGAAGCTCTGTGATGTAGCCGGTCTCGGGTGTCGCACCCAACGCCAGTAGCGGGGCGAACAGAGCGGCATTGATAAGGAAAGCTTTTTTCATGAGTGAGCCGTAAATATTGATAAATAAGAACGCGTGTGGTCGTAAGTCCACGTACCTATAGCGTAACGCGTGAATTTACGCTGTAAAGTGGCTTCTGTGGATAATATGCTCCACCATTACTGGACAGGGAGCTCTAGAAGCAATCGGTTACGGTGTTCTCACCTATCTGTGGAGGCGGGCAGGTGTTGGTGGGGCCCACACCGACCATAGTCTCCAGTAACACCACTATGCCCCAAATGGATACGATGAGGAAAAGAGCGACAATGCCCCAGAACATACGGTGCCTACCCTCTTCAAGCCCCTCATCGTCACCTGCGCGTAGTATGTACAACGCGAGTCCCCACACGAACACCAGCACCGCAACACCAAGCGCAGCCGGCACCGCGAGCATCATCGCATCGGTGAAGCCCGTCACTATGCCCACTATGGTGGTGGCCGCGTGAGCGGCACCGGGTACCCCAAGCAGCAGAGCACAGAGAGAGACGAGTATATGCGCTTTCTTGCTCATATGTCGCCAAAAAAAGTCACCTTGATGATCTGCACCAAACCCCAGACACACACCATGACAAAAAGCGCGAGCGTGCCCCAAACCATACTGGCCTTTGCGTCACCGCGGCTTTTTTCATCGCCGCCAAAGTATATGAGCTTAATGGCGCCCCATATGAAGAAGAGCAAAGTGAGCACCATTATGGCCGGAATGACCGCCGTGAGTATGTTGACCGCAATACCAAGGATACCTCGGATGGTTTCCTGCGCCGCAGCTACAGCCGGTAATACGAGCGTAAGCGCCAGTGAAACGCAATAGGGGAAAGCTTTAGACATAGGGCGTGACGAGCTCGGCCTGTGCGGCCGCACCCTGTATTTCAAGCACGGTATTTTCGATCGCAAGCGACAGTGCCTTGCTCCCCAGGACCACCAGAGCTCCTACCACGGTCCAGAGGAGTGCCGTGCGTGCCTTCGAGACCTGTCCCTCGTCTCCGCCGGCGGTCACGAACAGGAAGCCCGTATAGACGATCATGAGGACCACAATGGGAAACACGAGGAGTATCACCGCATCAAGTATCGCATTCAAGAGCCCGGGGAGAGAATCGATCTCAGGACGCAGCGGACTTGCCGCTACTTCCGCATATGCCGCATGCGGCAGTGCCAATACGTAGAGCAAAGCAGACTTCAACAAGACCAAGTCGCGAAGCGCCCTGTGACGAAGATAGTGACGTGATGTCATAGTACCCAGTAGCATAGCAGTTAGTCGCAAGCACCGCGACCGCTCGTGAGCTGCCCGCCGAGCCCGGCCTCCTGATAAATGTTCGTGACGGTACCCTCAATGGCAAAGGCGAGCGCTTGCGCTCCAAGCACCACCAAGGCCCCGACCGCGCACCACATGAAATACGTACGAGCTTTCGTGAGCTCGTTGGAATTACCTTGGGCCTTAACGAAGAGGTAGCCCGAGTAGATGAGTGCGAGTACGACGAACGGAAAAACCACCATCACAAATGCCTCAAGAATGCTCACCAAAAAGCAGTACAAGGTGTCCTCCGCTATGGGGTTTTCAAGCGCAGCAAAGACGCGCCCCGGCCATGCGGCACGTACGCCGAGTAGCGCACCGAGCGCAAAGAGCATTCGTGACGCGCGTCGTGCAGCGTCATTATGTACATCCGGAGCTATACGTGTCGCCGTCATACCTTTTATTTCGTGACCCCACGCTCTTCTTCGGTCGGTAACAACTCGCTCAGCGTCCTGTGCAGGAGGCTCACGGATGACTGCGTGTTTTCTTTGCCGCTCGTGATCCCATTTACCGCATTTTGGAATATCTCATCCACCGACGTTTCGTTCGGCATGAGCCAACTTCGCGCGATGATCGCGCTGTCATAGGCGGTGGCGCGGGAAGAATCGCTCGGCCTGCGTGCAAGCAGGTCGCGTCGTACAGGTGGCAACCCGGTCACCTCCGTAAGAGCGTCCAAACTCTCGGGCTCTGTTAGATACTGCGCCACCTGATATGCTCGCCCCGGATTGCCACTACTCTTGAGTACCGCCAGACCGGACCAGCGACCATAGGTGAGACGACTATTGCCGCGGCGCTGAGGCACAACGGCAATATCAAAGTTGAGATTTGGATTAGTCCGCCGCATTTCCTTTTCTTCGCTCACAAAGCCGAAATACATGGCAAGATCACCCGCCATAAATGCTTCACGCGAACGAGGAAGTGACCTGTTCCACGTGTATACCGTTTTAACGGGGTTCGAAAAGTCCGTATAAAAACGCAAAGCTGCGACCGCAGGCGACTGTGTGCCTGTTTCTGAAGCGAGGGTGCTAACAAATTTGTGCCCATTGTGGCTCACGATAGGCGTGCCGGCCTGCATGAAGAGCATGGAAAGGATCTCTTTGGCATGCAGCACATTGTCATATTCTCCGAAAGACACCGCGCTTTGTGTCAGATTCACGCCACCTTCTATGCGTGTGAGCTTCGGTACGTACTCTAAGAACTCGTCCCAATATTCCGGAAGGAGCGTAAGACCCGCACTGTTGAAGATATCTCTGTTCCAGTAGAGCACCATGGGGTCCACGGTATACGGAAGGGCGTACAACGCATCCGGAAGCATGAACACTTCGGCTCCTTGAACGTATGAGTCCTTGAAAAGCTTTTGTGGGTACGTTTCAAAACTAACCGTATACACCTTGTTGAGAAACGCCATAAGTCGCACGTCCTCCATGATGACGAGATCGGGACCACCACCTGAGGCAAGTGACTCAATGAGTGAGCTGTAGAGTTCGGCGGAAGGCTTCTGTACATACGACACTTTGGACAAGCCGCCGCCTCGCGCCTTGTCTATCTTTTTCACCATTACAGTGAAGTCGTTCTGGTCGTATGGGCCCCATATCGTGATGGGTGAAAGCATAAGCGAGTCCTTGCTCGGATCCATCGTTGCAAAAAAGATGACGCCGATCGCAGCGAGGACCGCAAAGATACCGAGGACCACGTACTGAAAGATGTTCGTATTCATGGCGCCTGCTGGGTCTGTGTCTGAGGTGCTGCTTCACGAGCGGCATTTTTGCGCAGGACGAGACCGTAATGGTATGAGCCTGCGTCCAGCTCGCCTATGGCACGGAAGCCGACAGCTTCGGCTTCCGCACGAGCAACAGACTCGGGTACCACGTACTCAGGCTGCGGACCCATGCCACCGTACGAGTCGGACCAGTCGATGACAACCAGCCTCCCTCCGGGCACCAGCACCCGATATGCCTCGCGCAAAATGGCACTACGATCACTGACTTGAAAGAGCAGGTTGGAGCACAACACCACATCCACGGACGTATCCGCAAGCGTGGAGCCGTGAGGAGCCTCCAGATCTCCATGCACAAACACGAGTGTGTCCATATGACGGGACGATGCGTAGTGACGCGCCTTCGTGAGCACCGTGTCTTGTATGTCCACCACATACACCTTGCCGCCCTGCCCGACCGCCTCTGCCGCAGCAACAGCAAGATACCCGGTGCCAGCACCGAAGTCGGCAACGGTCATGCCCGGGGTAAGAGCAAGCTGCTCAATGCTGCGTGTTGGATCGGCAAAGGCCATTACTGCTCAGTATAAAGTAAAAAAGCCCAAATGGGCACGCGTGGTGTGCACAAGAAGACGTACAGAAAAGGGAATGTAGAAACGTTTGAAATTCCAAATCCAAAATCACAAGTTCCAATTAAATTACAAACCTCAAGCTGCCAAACCCGATCATGAGCTTATACGTTTGGTGCTTGCGCCCTTGAATTTGGTGCTTATTTGGAGCTTGAAATTTTGAATTTGTGATTTGCGCACAGTCAGCGCGCCACTACGAAACCATCCAGCACCGCTCAGTAAACTGTGTACGTGGCGACTACAAGCATATGAGCGCCGCAATACTATCACCTTCTCGCAATTTCATGATACGTACCCCCTGCGTGGAGCGGCCGAGTGCGGGTATTTCACCGACGCCGGTCCGTATGACCTGTCCCTTCTTCGATATCACCACCAACTCCTCCGCCTCCGCGTCCAGGATGCGTGCGGCCATGAGGGAACCCGTCTTCTTTGTAACCTGTGCACATTTGATACCGGACCCGCCGCGCTTCTGCACCTTGAACTCAGTGAGACCCGTTTGTTTGCCGTAGCCCGTCTCAGATACCACGAGAAGGCAGAGCTCCTTTTCCTTGGCAGACGCACGTGCAATATCGGCCCCAATGAGCCTGTCCGCCTTGCCAAGCTTCATCGCACGCACGCCCGCAGCGGTACGACCCATTTCTCGCAGCTCGCTCTCTTTGAAGCGTATGGACTGGCCGTTCTTGCTCGTAAGAAGCACTGTGTCGCCTTTCTGTACAAAAGATGCCTGAATAAGCTCATCGCCCGCGGCGAGCGTAAGCGCAATAATGCCGGACCTGCGCACATCTTTAAAGTCCTTGGCTCTGGTTTTTTTCGCGACACCATGCGCCGTCACCATGAGGAGCGACCCCTCGCTCTCTTTCACCGCTTTCGTCATTGCCACCACCGATGTCACCGCCTCACCGTCGCCAAGCGGCAGGAAGTTCATAATGGACTTTCCCTTGGTGGCCTTCTTACCCTCGGGCACGTCATACATCTTTATTTGGTAGGCCTTACCCTTGTTGGTGAAAAACAGCAGGTCGTCGTGTGTGTTAGCTGTAAGGAAGAGCGTCACGAAGTCCTCCTCTTTGGTGTTGAGGTCCACGACCCCCACCCCGCCACGCTTCTGCTTTTTGTACTCGTCGGGATTGGTGCGCTTCACGTATCCACCCTGCGTAAGCACAAGCACTGATTCTTCTTCAGGTATCAGATCCTCCACCGAAAGGTTCTGGACCCCGCCGCGAACCACTTTGGTGCGCCGGTCGTCGCCAAACTTTTCACGCACTGCGTTCAGCTCTTCCTTGATGAGCGCCGCAAGCTTCTTCTTGTCCTTGAGTATGCCCTGAAGCCACGCAATGAGCGCCTGTACCTCCTTAAGCTCCTGTTCGATCTTTTTACGCTCAAGACCGGCAAGTTTTTGAAGACGCATTTCCAGTATGGCCGTCGCTTGGCGGTCGGAAAACTTAAAACCTTTCATGAGCGCCGCGTGCGCGGTAGGCACATCCTTCGACTGCTTGATGGTCCTGATGATGGCGTCTATGTGGTCGAGCGCCTTCTTGAGACCGAGCAGAATATGCTCTCTGTCTTGGGCCTTTCTGAGATCGTATTCGCAGCGCTTGCGCACCACCTCTTTGCGGTATGCCACAAAATGCTCGAGTACGCCCTTGAGCGACACGGTCTGCGGTACACCGTCCACGAGCGCCACCATGTTCAAGTGGAACGTGTCCTCAAGTGCCGTGTGTTTGTAGAGGTAGTTGAGTACCTTTTGGGGCTGTGCTCCCGACTTCAGCTCCACAACGACACGTATGTCTCGCGTGCTCTCGTCACGCAAATCGCGGACACCCTCCAGCTTCTTGTCGCGCACCAGGTCGGCTATACGCGTGATCAAGTCCGCCTTGTTTACCCGGTACGGCAAGCTTGTGATGATGATCTGGAACTGCCCTTTCTTGTCCTCCACTATTTCGGACTCACCGCGTACCACCATGCCGCCCTTGCCCGTGGCATACGCATGGCGTATCTCCTTTTCGTTGAACACGATGGCACCCGTCGGAAAGTCCGGGCCTTTAATGTATTTGAACAGCTCCTCATGCCCCGCGTCCTCGTTGTCTATGAGGTGTATGACCGCATCCACCACTTCGCGCAGGTTGTGCGGCGGAATAGATGTGGCCATGCCCACCGCAATGCCGAGCGTGCCATTGAGAAGCAAATTGGGTACTGCAGCAGGAAGCACTTCCGGCTCTTGGAGCGTGCCATCGTAGTTGGGGCGCCAAGCTACCGTTTCTTTTTCAATATCGCGCAGAAGCTCTCCGGCAAGCCGCGCCATCTTCGACTCGGTGTAGCGCATGGCAGCCGCAGAGTCGCCGTCTATGGAGCCGAAGTTGCCTTGGCCAAGCACGAGCGGATAGCGCATCGTAAATTCCTGTGCCATTTTGACGAGCGCGTCATACACGGCGGAGTCGCCGTGCGGGTGATACTTACCGAGCACATCACCCACCACCGCTGCCGACTTGCGAAACTTGGCACTCGAAGTCAGCCCCATACGGTGCATGGTGTAGAGAATGCGCCTGTGTACGGGCTTGAGACCGTCGCGCACGTCGGGAAGAGCGCGTGAGGTGATCACGCTCATCGCGTACGAAAGGTACGACTCGCGCATTTCGGCGCTTATAGAGCGCGGTACCACGGAAAGCGGGGACGGTATGGGGCTTGGAGCCGGCGGCTCAGTGCGAGTCTTTTTTGCCATGAAAACACTCCCGTAAGGGGTACCCTATGGTACCACACTCGGGCTTCGACTGCACGACAAATACCCCTGCCGGGGCTACGGCGTGGGTGAGAACGGATCGCGCGGAGAGTACGTATCAGAGCCGCTTTCCGACCGAGCGGGCGCAAAAGGCGCAGATGTGGTGGCCGCAAGAGGAGTGGAAGAGCCAAAGTCCGCCTGTTGCCGGGTGCTCGTGGAGACCAGCGCGGAATCCTGCGTTGCGTATGGGTCTGTGGTAGAAGCAACGGTGGAGGTGCTCGTGGTGCCTGCATCTGTCGCAACCATGTCCGGCAGGATCGTGGGTGGTTTACCCATAGCATCCATGAGTTCCTGCAGACGGGATGACTCTCTGTCGGCCGAGCGCGGGGCCCCGGGGTATAGATTGTCCCAGCCACCATTAGCCTGAGGCTCGCCCGCGAGCACCTCACCCTCAGATGACGAGTGCCCAAAACCTCTCGTGGCGGCCAGGCTCACGAGCCACAGCAACGCAATGACGCCTGTCAGTGCAAGAGACGTCATGAGTGTAAACCGTTCGCGGTCGGCGCGCGGACGTGAACGCATGCGTTCTAGATATTCAAAAAACATACGACAGAAGGGCGCCATGTGGGCGCAGCCCCTACCCCTGTATCACCACAATGTCATTTTGCCTGTTCTCCAGATCTTTCCGCTTCAAGGTCAGCTTCTCCACCGGCGCACTGTGCTCTTTTGCATCTTCCTTCAAAAACAGTTCGAGTGCGTCCTTTTTTCCCACACCCTGGTAGTGGATGGGCACGACGATGCGGGGCTCTATGGAAACCGCAAACTCATGTGCATCGTCGGGCTCCAATACGCCCTGCCCACCTATAGGGACGAAGAGTATATCTACGTTGTCCAGCTGCTCTTTGAGCTCCGAGGGAAGTTGTTTGTCGGCAAGCACTCCAAGGTAGAGCATCAGCATGCCTTCGAGCGTCACAAGGTACGCTGTGTTTATCCGTGCCGTACCCGCATGTGCACCTTTTGTGGCGTAGCCCTTTATCAGTACATCACGTACCTCATATTCACCCGGACCGCGCACCACGAACGGCTCCCGGTCGCCATACGTGACCTGCGACACCCCGTTCATATCCTCGTGCTCGTATGAGATGAGCACTATGTCTGCGCCAAAGCGGGTCTGCTTGAGCTTTGACTCCTTTGAAATGGGGTTGAACGCGAGCGTGGTGTCCCCGAAGCTAACCTTTACGAAGTCTCCGCCGTGGTGGGTGATGATCATGGCACAAGTATATAGTAGAAAGTAGAAAGTAGAAAGTAGAAAGTAGCCGTATGCGGGATGCGTATCTCAGCGAAATTTCAAATTCAAAATATCAAGCTCCAAATAAGCACCGAGCACAAAACGCGGACTCGGTGCGGCTACATTCTGATGTAGATTCCGTGCTTTGTATATTTGTAATTTATTTGGAACTTGAGATTCGGATTTTGTGATTTATATTTGCACATGTCTTATACAACCTTGCAAAGTGTCATCGCATTCTGAGCACTTGTCATTTGCAGCAGAATGTGTATTATTCAAACATTATCAGCACATCCGCGACGGGCACGTGTGCCGGCGGATTGCACGGGTAACCCTGGCGGCCGCGATGTACGGATGAAAGCCCCAGACCCCGGGCTTTTTTGCGTATATACGAACCTATGAGTACAGACACAACAGTCGTTGAAGACAATGAAGTAGCGGAACAAAGCGAGGAAAGCACAGCTCCGGCAGCGACCCTCATGGATCGCCTTCTGAGCGAGAGCCCGACTCCACCGGCCATCAGTGACCTTGTTGAAGGCCCGGTGGTAGCCACCTACAAAAACAAGGTGTACGTCGACCTGCACCCTTTCGGTACGGGCATCATTTACGGCAAGGAGTACCTCACCGCGGCCGACATTCTGCGCCGCGTTAAGCCTGGTGACCTCATCGCCGCGAAGGTAGTTGACGCGGTTAACAAAGACGGCTACATCGAGCTTTCGCTCATGGAGGCCCGTCAGGCGCTCATCTGGGCGGATGCTGAAGCGGCTGTCGCCAAGGGTACCGTTTTTGACGTGCCGGTGAAGGAAGCAAATAAAGGCGGTCTCATGCTTGAGTGGCAGGGCATCACAGGCTTCCTGCCTGCAAGCCAGCTCAAGCCGGACCACTATCCGCGTGTGGAGAACGGTGACAAGACAAAGATTCTGGACGAGCTGCGCAAGCTCGTAGGCGAGAAGCTTTCTGTCACCATTATCACCGCAGACGCACAGGAAGGTAAGCTCATCTTTTCCGAGAAGGGACCGCAGGAAGAAAAGGGCCAGCTTGCGCAGCGCTACAGCGTTGGCGACTCGGTGGCCGGTGAAGTGACAGGAGCGGTCGACTTTGGCATCTTCGTGAAGCTCGAAGACGGGCTTGAGGGACTCGTACACATCAGTGAACTTGACTGGGGCCTCGTGGAAGATCCGAAGGCGCTCTACAAGATAGGCGAGAAGGTGACCGTGAAGGTCATCGAAATAAAGGACGGCAAAGTTTCTCTCTCTATCAAGGCGCTCAAGGAAGATCCGTGGAAGAGCGCGCGCGAGAAGTACAAGAAGGACGACATAGTGAACGCTGTCATCATCAAGTACAACAAGCATGGTGCCCTTGCCTCCATTGAGGAAGGCGTGGCGGGCCTCGTACACATAAGCGAGTTTGGCAGCCCCGAGGAGCTCAGGAAGACTCTGGAGCTCGGGCGAGCGTACCCCTTCAAGATCACGCTCTTTGAGCCGGCGGATCACCGCATGACACTTTCGCACAAGCAGGCG
>CAYWMQ010000022.1:0-9648 GCA_964459635.1 uncultured Candidatus Saccharibacteria bacterium
TAATTTAAGGAGCTTTCTATGTTCCGATTTGAAGGGTGTCAGAAAATGCAAATTTTCTTCGCATTGGCAGTGCCGCTTATCGCGGCAGGGGCCATTCTCTACGGCTTGGTTGTGGTTGGTGCCCAGCCTGTTTCGTGGGCACCGGGCGTCCTTGCGGCAGCGGTCGCAGCTGCGCTCGTCGTCCTCAATCTGCTTATGAAGGCATTGCCCAAGCATAGGTGGGACTGGCTCATTCAGGCCCTCGGATATCTCTACTTGGGAGCCGTGTTCTTAATGTATGCTCCCGATTTGCCCGCCATGGTGCCCGCCATACTGGTTGGGCTGGTGGCGGGATCGGTACACTGGAGAGTAACAAAGGAAGACTGACCACGGTCTTCGTGCGCCGTGTTGTTCAGCACGGCGCACTTCTTGCTGTATGACAGACGGTGTAAGAATGGCTGAGGTTGGCCGTCTTATACACCGGAATAGTTCGGATGTGCACTCTTCATCCACACTACGTGCCCATGCGGGATGTCTCGCCGGGTACTGGGTGAAAATTGCGTATCCCATACACAGGAAGGGAAATGAAATGCGTATAGGTATTGTCTTGGGGCACGACCAGCTCTCCCCTCGGGGCGAGCTAAGTGAGCTGATGGGCTTGAGGCGCACGGACCTTGAGGTGTGTGCGTGGTCCTTTCACCGAACGGCACCGCTTGATGGTGTGGTCTCCATGACGCCGGACGGTATCGGCAATCACGCTCATGCAGAGTGGTGGGTACAGGTTGCCCGTGAAGCAGCAGCATTTCGCTGTGAGCTTGTCCTGAACTACGCCGGTCCTACGGCCGCGGAGCATCTCTTTGCGGCGGGCGTGCCTTTTGTCGTCAGCGTGGTCGAAGACCTCGACGAGTTCGGCACAGCGGCCGCGTGGCGCAAATGCCCCACGGTCTACTCTGAGCGGCATGTAGTGCTCGCACGAAAACATGCCGGGCGTGTGCTTCGAAACGGCGCCGTCGTATCGGAGCTTTCGGAAGCACTTACTCGTTTTCGTCAGAACATGAGGGAGGCGGCTTAATGGCGGAAAAACGCCCTGAAGTGTTTGTGGTCATCGCGCCTGCTGATAAGCACTGCGCGCGTTTTGACACGGCTGTGCGACTGGCGCGTTGCATTGCAAATCCAAAGCGTACGCATCGGGTCCTACTCGTGCGGCCGTATGAGGACGAGCATGCGCGCGTGGCGCCTCGTTTTTTGCCACAGGGCATGGAGGAGGTATACGCCGACTCCTGCGACAAAGGGGCCACGGCACGCAAGGCGGTGGACGAAGTGCAACGGCTGTGCTCTGAAGGCAAGCGTGTCGCGCTTGTTGATCTCACAAAGAATGTACAAACCGATGAGGTTGTTCGCCAGCTTGTACCGTACAAGGCTGACGTGATGATTCTCACGGTGCTTGACGACCATCGCTTGCCGCGGCGAGCAGGCCGCTTCGCCAACGTGTACTGCTTGGTACCGTTTGGCTACGCCTTCCTCGCCTACGTGCGGCACCTGCTTGTGTACCGGCGCTTACCCACGCGCAGGGTTGGCACATACCCACGCTGGGTTGTGCGGAAGAAACAGGGATTCGGACGATTCGCGACCGCGTTCACACCCTTTCTGGAGGCGTTCAAGCAGACCTGAAGGTCTGCTGCGACCCGGCATCTTGCCGGGTCGTTTCTGTACAAGCCTCTACAGTTCTCCCAAGCTCTCCCACTCGCCGTCCGTACCCGCATCCTCCTGTGCTTCGCGGCGCGCGAGATCATGCAAAAGCAGACCCATCTGACTCACCATCGCCGCTGCGCTCCACGCCTGCTCAAGGCAGGCTTTTTGCCCGCCCGGCTTGTCGCGCCCACGGCACACCATGCCGTCCTCAAGTACGACAAATTCGATGGGCGTATGGAACACAGACCAGAGCTGAAAGAGTGCACGCTCTACGGCTCGCGCCTCCTGTGCAAAGCCGAAGCGCAGCAGACCCTCCCCGGCGAGCGCGGTGTCATGCGGCCAGACCGAGCCGTTGTGGTAGCTCACCGCGTCAAAGCCACATGAGTATGTTGAGAGCGTGCGAATACCGGCCATCGGGTCAAAGAGGTCGGGCTCCATGAGACGCGCAGCCAATCGAGAGATGTCTTCCGCATCAAGTATCGCGCTTGGTGCGTCTGCATCGGGTGCTCGCCATGCCGCCCAGAGCACATGGCCGAGCGACGAGCGCACGGAGCGAATGGGCGCAAGAGCGCCATCAAGGCCGGATGCAAGGAGAAACGGCTCACGAGACAGATATAGGTATTTGTACACGCCTTCCTTGACGGAGAGCGCGTGCGCTTCCAGCGTAAGCGCCGCCGCTTCTTGGCCGCGCGCTCTCTTGTGGTGAGCCCAACGTTTCAGTGCCGCGTACGCGTACGCCTGCACTTCAAGCGCAGCCACGGGGAAGGGTGTGGGAGCACCGTCCTCATGAAAGAGTGATTCGGTGGAATCCATCCAGCTTTGTACGTGAAGCCCGCCATGTGTGCGACCTTCGGGTATGCCGTATGCGAGGAGGTGAGCGGGATGTGCTGTGATGTGTGCCATGAGCCACTCCAGGGCTGGCTCCACATGTTTTTCTATGGCGGCCAGGTACTCTTCCCGGTCCGGTACGAAGCGAGCAAGTTCGTGTGCTGTCATTAAAAAGAGCGGTGTAGAATCTATGGAATCATAGCTCTTCATCGACCCATCGTCGTACAAGAACCAATTGTGCCCTTGTGTGAGGTGCTCGTGGCGGTCCGGGCGGTACTCGTGGAGGATCTTGCCCGGTTCTTCGCCGGACTGTGGGTTGTGCTCGCGCCCTTGAAGCGCTCCCAGGTTGAACACTATCTTGCGCACCAACTCCACGTGCGCTTCTACGGGAAAACGTTCGTGCGAAGCGAGCAGGAGGAGCGCGGTCAGGCACGAGTCGCGCCCGAAGACACATCCGTAGTTTTCTCCCGCGCTTGAGGCGAGAATTCCGCGCTCGGACTCAAGTCGCCCTATGACAGCGAGCCCGACGTCGCGCAGATTTCGCACTTTGTTTACGTCAACCGCAATCATGTGCGGTCATTGTACCGCGCTGATGGAGTGAGTACTAGCGCGAGCTGTGCCGTGCGCGACGCGTGTGTCCGCCGGAAGCGCCTATAGGTCGAGCGCCCTGCGTGCCGTTGCGGCTGAGAATCTCCTCGTACACGGCGATGTACCGGTCGGTCATACGCTCGGCACTGAAGTTAGTGAGTGCATGGCGTCGGCACGCCCGCCTATCAATCGTGTCCAGCTCACCAACCGCGTCCTCCATTTCTTCCACGTCCTCCACCACAAATCCGGTTTTGCCGTGCTTCACAATTTCAGGGATCGATCCCTTACCTATGGCAATAACAGGGCAGCCGCAGGCCATCGCCTCGATAAGCGTCAGGCCGAACGGTTCGCGCCACGTAATGGGGTGCAAAAACGCCATCGCGCGGCTGTAGAGCTTGTTGCGCTCTTCTTCGTCGACTTCACCTATCCAGCGTATTTTGTCTGAAAGCCAAGGCTCGATGTACTCTTTGAAATACGGCTTGTTCATGGGGTCAAGCTTCGCGGCGATGATGAGCGGCAGTCCCATGTCGCGCGCCACCTCCACCGCAAGGTGTACGCCTTTTTCCATCGAGATGCGACCGACAAAGAGCAGGTAGCCATCGTGCTCTGCGGAAAACGGGTAGTCTGCCATAGGTAGGCCGTTGTACACCGTGCCGATATAGTTCAGGTGGGGGGCAGTAACGCGCTGTGCGTCTGAAATGGACACCACATACGGTCTGCGGAACCTGTTGTAAATAGTGTTCATCTCGCGTGTAAACGCGCCGTGCATGGTGCTCACAACAGGCGTGTGGGCGATGTTCGCGGTGGGGAGCGTAAGGTACCCAAGGTGGTCGTGAATAATGTCAAACTCAGCTTGGCGCTCGAATGCCGTGCCGATATTGAGCAATGACCACACGTTAGCGCCGTAAATGTCCTTGAGATTCGCCTCACGCAAACTCTGTGGATACACGGATACCAGATGTGCCGACGTCAGCGAATCTCCGGAGGCAAACAGCGTCACCTCATGGCCGCGCGCAACAAGGGACTCGGTCAATGCATGGACGACCCGTTCGGTGCCTCCGTACTTCTTCGGCGGAATGCGCTCCGCGAGGGGTCCTATTTGAGCTATTCTCATACGTGAATTCATTAAGGGTGGCAAGTAATCGGTAGTGCACGAGTGTGTACGTGGGGAAAGGTTTTCGCTACGCACCACCATCGTGCTCATGCGGCACATCCCACACGTCTGCCGCATTGTCGATAAAAAGCGTGCCGTCGAGGTGGTCACACTCGTGCTGGAACGCTTGCGCAAGAAGACCGCTCGCACCGCGCGTGAAGGGCTTCCCGTGCTCGTCGTACGCGCGCACCGTCGCACGCACAGAGCGTGCGATCTTGCCATACTTTCCGCGCACCGACAGGCACCCTTCTTCCATGAGCTGCTTCTCGCGAGCACGGCGCACGAGCACCGGGTTGATGTAGATGAGATGTTGCTTTTTTGGCTCTTTTTCAGTGTCAGGGTGGTGCGAAAACACGCGTTCGGAAATGATGAATATGCGCAGCGGGAGTCCTATTTGAGGTGCGGCGAGCGCGGCGCCGTCGGGTTCCGCGTCAAGCGCGGCTTTCATGTCAGCCAGGATGTTCTTGAGTTTGTCAGAGCCAAATTCCGTCGCGACAACTTCTCTTGCTTTTTCACGCAGGACGGGGTGCCCTTTCTGCACGATAGTCGGCATATGATGTATACGGAATATACCGCATTTGACGACAGTACGGAAGAGGTGGTGAGGGCGAGGTTAGAGGTTGTAGGTTACAGGGTATAGTGACGAGACGTCACGAGCGAGCCCTGTGTACACCGCTATGTGACGTACGGCGTCGTTCCTAACACCTGTGACCTTGAACCTACAACCTGGCGGCGGGCATTGCCCGCCTCGCCTACACCACACTTTCCGGATCTACGGATACCGTGAGCGAAGGCGGAAGCATGCGCAGTTTTTCCACGAGGAGCTTATGCGGCCACTCCTCACGCTTCACACGTATGAAGCCGTGGAGCATTACCGTGTCGCGAGGACCCTTGAGGAAACGCGAGAAAGGTACCAGCTCAAACGGGAGCAGGAAAACGCGCGCTTCTTCCATAAGTCGCTCTACGTCCTGCTGTTTTCCCTCGGCACTCACCTTGATGATGGTCGTGTACGGGGGATAGCCAAAGGTGCGCCTCGTGGCAAGCTCACCCTTGTAATACTGGGCAAAGTTGCCCTCGAGGAGTAAGTCCAACAGCTCGGTCTCCGGCCTTCGTGTTTGCACCAGGAAGTCTCGTATCGCCGTTTCGCGCAGTCGCGTCAGAATGGAAGCAATACGCTCGTACATGCTCCAGGAAGGAGTGGAGAGCAGTGTGTCGAGTGACACTACGGCGGCGAGGTCTGCCGAGCCGGGTGCAAGGTAGGGTAGGGCCATTTCCGTACCGATGAGCACGGACCCCGGTGTATCTTCCCAAGCGTGCACGATGCGAAGCGCATCGCGATGTCTTTTTGCAGTGTCGCCGGTAAGCGTGTGTACCACCAGGTCGGGTGCGGCTTTGGGAAGCTCACGCGCCACCAGCTCCGTACCAATGCCGAGCGATTCCAGCCGCCACGAGCTGCAGCCGGCACATCGTTCCCGTGCATGGCGCAGCGCACCGCACGCGTGACAAAGGAAGTAGTTCTCCTCTTTGCCCGTATGCAGCACGACCGATGCATCACATTCTTGGCAACTCACTGTTCGCCCGCAGTCCTTGCAGACTGTGATCGGAGAAAGTCCGCGTCGTGCCACGTAGAGCACCGCTCTGCCGCGCGTGAGACCCACCATGCGCAGGCGTTCCGTGAGGCGTGCGCCAAGCGCGGTAAAGGGCACGCGCTCACCCGTGGTCTCGGTGCGCATAGAGACAATGTGCGCATTGGTGCTCCATGTAGTGCGCTGATGCCCGGTCATGAGCTCCTCGTACTCGCCGGAAGCACGGCGGTGGTATGTTTCGATGGGTAGCGGTAGGTCAGCAAGCAAAAGCTGTGCATGAAGTTCGGCGGCGAGGTGTAACGCAAGTACGCGTGTATCCGTAAAAGGCCGCGTACGGCTCTTGTAGAGCAGACTCGCATCGCGCTCAACGATAATGATGCCGAGGTCATGGCGTGGAATGGAAAGGAAGGAGGGTGTGGCCACGATGAGCACCGGGTGAGGCTCCGAGAGTGCATCGCGCCAGCGCACACGCAACTCCGCGGGCTTCGTGTCTCCATCCAGCAAGTATACGTAGTCTGTAATGCCGCTTCGTACCGCTTCGTACAGGCGCTCGGCTTCGGCAATGGTCGGTGCGAGTATGAGAGCAGACTCTTTTCGTGCAAACGCTTCTCGGGCGAGCGATCTGTAGGTCTCCACACGTGTGTCGTACGGAGCTTGGAATACGCGTGGTGCCACAGGCGCGACACCTGAAGGTTTCTTTTTATGTATCGTTGGAGGCAGGGGCTTGGTATCGCCGAGGAGTGCGCGCGGCAGGTAGGAAAAAAGTACGGCACCCGTGAGCGTCGCGTGATGCTCCGCCGCACGCGCCGCGGCTCGCACAAACGCGGGCGAGAGCAGGTGGCTCGCGTTTTGCTTGCGCAGCCTTTTGAGCGCGAATGCGCTCTTGCGTATGGCGGCTTTCACTGCGCTCACGCTTTCGCTTTTAACGACAAGTGCGGGCAGCATGCGGCTGCGCACCGGGGCCTGCACAATAGCGCCCGCCTCGTACGATACCGAAGAAAAGTACGAAAGCTCGTCTTTGCCCATGGCCCGTCCTATCGGTATGACCCGGATGATGAACATAAGCGAAGTATAGAGTATGGAGTAGAAAGTAGAAAGTAGTAGGTAGAAAGGGACGGAGGACGACGATTTCAGATTGAAGATTTATGACTATGGAGGAGGAAGATATTGAGATACCGGGTTATTTCGATACCCGCATATTTAGGTACGAGGATAGTGGGAAGGATTTTTATGGGGGGTATGGACCAAAGAACTCGGCCCTCGGTGTTACCGAGGGCCGCACGTGACTAGTCTTTCTTTTCTTCCTCCGCTTTGCGCTTCGCCGCACGTTTGCGGTCGTTCTCGGCGATTTGCTGTGCTCGCATTTCCATCCCCACGCGGACCCACTCCGGGTTGTGGACTTGTGCGGTAACTTCTTCCAGGGACTTTCCCATTTCGGCTCTCCTACTGGTTTATAACATAATACACTAAAGTAAAAACTATGTCAAATAGAAGGTAACTGCTCACACCCACATAAAGTGCCTCAAACCCGGCGTCATTGCGAGGAGCGCAACGAAGTGGAGCGACGCGGCAATCCAGTGCGTGCCGTGCGAAAATGGCTACAAATCTGGATTGCTTCGCCTGCGGGCTCGCAAAGACGACGTATTAAGTGTGAGCAGTTACAATAGAAGAGCTTGACGAGCGTACTATAATATGCTAAGATAGCTAAATGCCATGGCCGGGTTGGTGCGATTGCTTAGGGCCACCACCAAAGGAGGGTTTACCATGGCACGTAACGAAAAAATCGCAGTGCAACTCCAGTCCTGGATGTACTACTGCGAGCAGTGCGGAGACGACCACGAGGGTGTCGACGTCTGTGTAAGCAGGAACGGCACACTCGTGGATTCCGTCGGCAGGGAGAACCTGCTATGGGACGAGTTCGCGCGGGACCTCGCGTACGTACTCAGGCTCCGGGTGCGCGCACGCCTCGAATTCGTCGGCGACGACGTAATACTTGAGGTGAGCTACGCACCTACTCGTACGCTACGGCTGCGAGTGGAGGATGGGTATGTGGGCTGGACCAGCGACCGAGCCGACGTCGTCCGCAAACTGTGTACCTTCCTGGGTATTTCCGACCCTACCGTGACGGTGGAGCGGAAAGAAGCCTAGGAACTGACACAATGACCCCGGCACATGTCGGGGTCTTTCTTATTGCGAATAGTTTGCTGACGCTCTTTCACATGATACTAGCTGCTCACTTAGGCATTGGACATTTCAATATCCTCGTACCCGAATATCCCAATATCTTGGACAGTCATTACACTATCGGCGTCCTCCCAGATTAACAATCCATAATCCAAGATCCTTGTTACTCATATACTTATTACTTGGACCTTGCCCACTTGCTACACCCACACAGTAGACAGCGGCTGTAGACGCGCTAGGATATCGTGCAGGAGGTGTGAAATGAAAAACGCCGTAATCGGACTCGTGCTCGGGCTTGCAATCTTTGCCTGTACTGCGCTGTTTATGCTCCAACACTGGATATAGGTGGGACCGTGAGACGGAGAAAGGAAGACAGAGCTTTCTGTAAGTGGGCAGTGATGTACTTTTTTGCAGCGTTAGCCGTGGCTACGCTCGTTGTGTGCGGGTCTGCCGCATACAAGGATGTGCATACCGCTGCCACAAGTACACAGGTGGATAAAAAATTGTAGCGCTTTCGCGCCAGTCGTAACTGCACTGTGCCGCTCCCGGGCGGCATTTGTGTATAGATGGCAGGAAGACGACGTAGACGCGTTGGACTGTGCGCGCAGAGTGCGCTACAGTGCCACAGGACCATAGGATAGGGTATGACATATGGAAAAGCGCGAACCGCGCTCGTATGAGGAGAGGCGGCAGCTGCACCATCTCTGGAAGAGCTGCTTTGGAGAAGAAGAGGTATAGATATCCGAACCGACGAAGCGCTAGCAGCGCGGTGGACGGAATTGTTTGACCGAGAAGCGTGGTTGCGTGAGCGCAGTAGCGTAAAGCACAAAGTCACAGACTCCGTACTCGGCGCATGCTTAGGTGTAGTACTGATACTCTACATCATTGGCGCAGGCGCAGTTGTTGGGTGTCAGCGACTCTGCAAACGCATCAAACGTTGAAGCTTTCGTAAGTGCATCCAGCCTGAAAGCCCCATGCGCGCAGCGCACGGGGCTCATCTTATCTCGTCCGTCGCCACTTGTATCCGCTTTCATTATCCCAATATCCAACTATCTTAGTATCTCAGTCTCGCCCATCTCTAAACTCTAAACTGTAATCTCTAATCTCGTCTACTCGTCATTCCACCGTCACCTTCGCACCAAGTATCGCGAGCTTGCCCGCAATGTCCTCGTACCCGCGGTTGATGGCATACACGTTGCGCAAGACCGAGCGACCGGGTGCCGCGAGCATCGCAACGAGAAGAATAACTGCGGGTCGTAGGGCAGGCGGCGCCATAAGTTCCGCAGGCTTGAACTTTGTGGGTCCTTCAATATATATACGATGCGGGTCTGCCAGTATCGTTTCGGCACCCAGCTTGTCGAGCTCGGTGAGGTAGAGCGCGCGCTTCTCGTACATCCAGTCGTGAATGAGCGTCGTACCCTTTGCTTGGGTGGCGATGACCGCAAAGAAAGGCAGGTTGTCCATGTTGAGCCCCGGGTACGGGCGTGCGTGTACCTTATCTTCGGGCGCTTTAAGGACCGAGGGGTGTGTTTTTATGTCCACAAGCGCCGTGCGGCCGTTGGTTGATCTGTAGCGGCGCAGTACGTCGTACTTGAAGCCCATCTTTTCGAGCACCAGCAGCTCCTGCTCAAGAAACTC
>CAYWMQ010000022.1:9748-11944 GCA_964459635.1 uncultured Candidatus Saccharibacteria bacterium
AAGAGAACACCCGGACAGCTTGCCCGGGTGTATCAACGCGCAATATCGGCGCGCACAAGGTGGACCATGTTCGGTCCGTACTTTTTTTCTAGTTCATGACTTACGTGCCCCTTCACCGCGAATCGGTAGGGGACGATGCGCATTATATTTTTGTACAGGGATATGGATCGATCCAGCACGGCTTCAAAGTCCGCATCACCCGAAAACAGGGCTACACGAAGTTCTTCCGGATGCGCTCCTTTTTTGACGCTATACGCAAACTGCTGACGCAGCGTCCGTATCAAGCTGTCGTCTATGTCACTGCCTTCGGTGACATGAACCTTCCACTTCTGTGCCTGTGCGTGCTCAGTGAACGCCCGCACCAGTCGCACTTCTCCAGGTCCGGGATTATCTGATCGCTTGATAAAGGCCGTGGCCCGAGACGGCGCAGTGCCGGTGTACCTTTCGGCCAGCTTGCGCATTCTTTCCAGGTCCAGCTTGCCAAGCGGTACCACAAGGTTCCAGCTGATGTTAGGCACGTCAACCAGAATCCAAGAGCGGACAGAAGGCGTCGCATAGATCTCACAGCGGCGTGCCACCTCCTCCCACGTCATCTGGGCTTTCGGTGTTGCCTCGAACAAGCACCCGTTCACGTGCACAAGTCCATGCTCCGCAAGGTATCGAATGTAGGGCTCCACCCGAGACGCGTGCCGTGTGAGTTCGTATGCGCGCAGTGGGGCGGGTTGTGCAGCGAGCCACCGCGCAGTGCGTCCCGACGTTTCCCAGGTGGGAAGCTCGTCTTTTTTTGGAAGCATGCCCAGCGTATGTCCCCGTTTCTCCAGAAAAACCACCTCCTTTCACAGGTACAGGGCCTTTTTGAAAAGATACACGAATTTTTCGGTGCGTCAACGATCGAACGTGCCGGGTTGCCGTTCATACATGCTACCTAGAATTCCACTTTCTACTTTCCGCCTTCCTGCCCACACTCGCTTTGCTTGTCGTGGCAGGCAGGCTACCTTATACTGCGCCCATGTCCCTTTTTTCGCCCAAGCTCGGCATTGACCTCGGCACCACGAAAACCATCGTGTACGTGCCGGGCAGGGGTATTGTGCTCAACGAGCCTTCCGTGGTCGCCGTGTCGCTTGAGGACCGCAAAATACTGGCGGTCGGCATTGAGGCGAAGGAGATGGTGGGGCGCACGCCGGACTCTATCGTGGCCTACCGCCCCATGAAGGACGGCGTGATAGCGGACTACCGTGTGACAGAGGTGATGCTCTCGTACTACATGAAAAAAGCATTGGGGCGGCTCCGCATCAGACGACCGGACGTGATGATATCCGTGCCGGCGGGAGTATCGTCTACGGAACGCCGCGCAGTAGTGGAAGCTGCGGTGAAGGCGGGAGCCCGCAACGCATATGTCGTGAAGGAGCCCGTGCTCGCCGCGATAGGTGCGGGCGTGCCCATCCACGAGCCGCGTGGGCACATCATTACCGACATAGGCGGAGGCACTATTGACGTGGCTGTGATATCACTCGGCGGTATCGTTTCCTCTACGAGCGTGAAGTGTGCGGGCAACAGGCTTGACCGTGCGATAGCGGACTACATAAAGAAAACACACAACCTCTCAATAGGTGAGAAAATGGCCGAGGATATAAAGATCACCGTAGGCAGTGCTTTGCCACTTACCGAAGAGCTCCATATGGATGTGAAGGGCAGGGACATTGTGAGTGGGCTGCCGCGCACCGTGGAGCTCAAGACGAACGAGGTGGTAAAGGCTATTCAGCGTGAATTGCGCGAAATGATCGGGGCCATTAAGGATGTGCTCACCGAAACGCCGCCCGAACTCGCAGCAGATATCATAGACCGTGGCATCATCATGACGGGCGGCACGAGCCAGCTCAGGAATCTCGCGGAGCTTGTGTTCCGGCGCACCGGCGTGAAGGCGGTGCTGGCCGACCATGCGCCGCTGTGTGTCGCGCGGGGCACGGGCATTGCGCTCACCCATTTGGACACCTACAAGAGAAGCATGATGGCGAAGCGTTAACGATGCACAGAGTGCGTCTAGCGCGTATGGGGGATTGGTATCCCCCTTCGCCCCGCACAATACGGTGCGGGGCTACGGCGGGACGCAGTGCGAATGGGAACCGCACGCTTGCGAGTATGCGCAGGGCGACGCGCAGGCACGGTAAGAGCGCGCCTGCAGGGCAGGCGCGCTCG
>CAYWMQ010000023.1:0-10894 GCA_964459635.1 uncultured Candidatus Saccharibacteria bacterium
CAAGCGCGAGAGTTGCGTGCAAATGGGAAGTGCCCCGCCCTTGCTCTTGGAGCTAGGGCGGGGCGGGCGAGGAGTAGCAGCCCGAATCCCCGTTCACCTTCTACCTTCTACTTTCTACTTTCTACCTTCTACTCTATACTTATCGTACATGGCTCCCCCTTTTGCCCCCCAAGAACACGCACGTGGCGATGCGCACTTTCGCACACCTGAGGAAGAGCTTGCTTTTCTGCGGGCTCAAGTTGCGGAAAAAGAGCGGCAACTCAGTGAGCTCGGCCACACGCCCGAGCGTGAGGCTGTGGTGCACGAAGCTATTACTGCATACCACGAGACGCCGGTGCATCAGGCACTGCACGAAACCCATCGCCTCACACAGGATGAGGTGGCGGCTATCGTGCTCGACCTTCCGCCCGACGAAGATGATGAAATAATGTCGGAGCTTCTGGGTGTGTTGCAAGAGAAGGGCATTCGCAACGCGCTTGCGGTGGCGGACGAGCTGCACAATCCCCATGTCGAGGACGACTTCCACCGATTCCTCGTGCAGTACGTCGCACACGACTATCCCGCACCGGGCCTTAAGGAGAGCGCCCCGCTCTGGCAGGTCTTACACATGACTCTCTTTGAGGTGACGCTTCCGGACCAGCCCTCCGAGCGCGGCGGCGAGCGCCCGCTCAAGGAGCTCATTTCCGCCATGGAGCAGTTCTACCAAGGCATGTTTTCGCTTGATGACAGCGGCGCTCAGACCGACAGGTACTTTTCCGTAGAGGTGGCGGTATCCGGCGAGCGCGAGGATATCGTCTTCTACGTGGCTGTGCCCACGGCAAAGTGTGATCTTTTTGAAAAGCAGCTGCTGTCCGTATTTCCAAAGGCACGGGCCCACGCAGCCCCGGAAGACTACAACATCTTTTTGCATGAGGGAGCCACAGCGGTGGCTTCCGCCACGCTCTCGCAAGACCCCATTCTTCCCATTCGCGACTACCGCGACTTCGACCATGACCCGCTTTCCGTGCTCATAAATACATTCACGAAGATAGCCCCCGTGGGAGAGGGGGCTGCCGTGCAGTTTGTACTTAAGCCGGCCGATGGGCGATACATCAAACGCTACCGCAAAGTAGCCGCCGAGCTTGAGAAAGGTAAAACGCTGCGTCAAGCGCTCAAGGAGGTGCCGGAGGGTCTGGGTGGCGAGTTTCTGAAAACGCTCAAGGAGTTGACGCAGAGCAAAGAAAAGCATAAAGACGAGCCGTCGCATGTAGACCAGCAGCGCGTGGAAGAAGTGCGGAAAAAGTACGAGACACCCATGATGCTCGCCAACATCCGCTTGGTGGCGAGTGCCGCGAGCCAGCCGCGGGCGGACGCCATCTTGTCGGACATCATTTCGAGCTTTAACCAGTACCAGAGCACCAATGGCAATAGCCTGCGCTTCAACCGCAAGACCGGGCGCGCCGCGCTTGCGCTCGCGCGTGCGTTTTCGTTTCGCGAGTTTACGCGTTCGGAGGCACTCGTGCTGTCCGTGCGTGAGGTGACCGGCATGATGCACTTCCCGACGCAAAACGGTGCAGGCACGCCGCAGCTCAAGAGCGTGAAGGCCGCGCTTGCGCCAGCACCCATCGGCATGCCTACCGCCGGCACCAAGCTCGGCATTAACACGTACCGTGGCGTGAACACAGACATATACCTCACCGACGAAGACAGGCTGCGACACCTGTATGTCATCGGACAGACCGGTACCGGTAAGTCAGGCTTCTTGCGCACCATGATCAAGCAGGACATCGACCGCGGGGCGGGAGTGTGCTTCATCGACCCCCACGGCTCCGATGTGGAAGAGATACTTGAGAACGTGCCGGAGCATCGCATGGGGGATGTCATATACTTCGACCCGGCGGACACCGAGCGGGTGCTGGGGCTCAACATGCTAGAGTATGACCCGCGCAGGCCTGAGCAAAAGACCTTCGTCATCAACGAGCTCTTTTCCATCTTCAAAAAGCTCTACAGCAACAGCCCCGAGTCTATGGGTCCTGCGTTTGAGCAGTACTTCCGCAACGCGACCGCACTCGTGATGGAAGACCCGGCGACAGGGAACACCATGCTCGACATTTCACGCGTGCTTGCGGATGCCCGTTACCGCGAGCTCAAGCTTGCCCGAAGCAAAAACCCGGTGGTGAACCAATTCTGGCGCGAGATAGCAACAAAGGCGCAAGGCGAGGCGTCGCTCGCAAATATCGTGCCGTACATCACGAACAAATTCGACATCTTTACCGCAAACGACATTATGCGCCCCATCATCGCGCAGCAGACGAGCGCGATACGCATACGCGAGATAATGGATACGCGCAAGATCCTGCTCGTGAATCTCTCAAAGGGAAAGCTCGGCGATATTAACGCCAACCTGTTGGGTATGGTGCTCGTCGGCAAGATGCTCATGGCGGCGCTCTCACGTGTGGATGCGCTTGCGAGCGACCTACCGCCCTTTTACCTCTATATCGATGAGTTTCAGAACATCACGACCGACTCCATTTCCGCCATCCTCTCCGAGGCACGCAAGTACAAGCTCTCGCTCAACGTGGCGCACCAGTTTATCGCACAGCTTGACGAGCGGATACGCGATGCTGTGTTCGGCAACGTGGGCTCCATGGCGGTGTTTCGCGTAGGCTATGAAGATGCCGAGTACCTTGAAAACCAGTTCAAGCCGGTGTTTGAGCTTCAGGATATTATGAATATTGAGAACAGGCATGCGTACCTGCGGATGCTTGCGCACGGCATACCGCAGAAGCCGTTCTCGATCAAGACGCTTGATTTCCCGCGCGGCAGTCGTGAGCGAGCCTCGCACATTAAACAACTTTCGGCACAGAAATATGGACGCGCAAAAGCGGACGTGGAGCAGGAGATACAGATGCGGTACTCCATTGGGCTTTCATCCGCTCCTTCACCGGCCCCTAGTGCGCCGGCAGGTATCTCACCCGCACGCACTCCTGCAGTGCCGGCAGCTCCGCGTGTTGCTGTGCCGGCCGGAGCGGGTGTAGGAGCAGTAGGCACTGCAGCCAGCCCCGCTGCTCGCGCGCCTATTCCTTCACCACTTCAAAGGGAGGACAGCGCATAGTAAAAAATTCCAAGCTCAAAATCTCAAGCTCCAAATAAATTATAAATTACAAAAACAAAACGTTTGAATTTCGGCACTGAGATTTATTTGGAGCTTGAATATTGTGATTTGGTGCTTCGTCCCCATTCCCACTTCTCCTACGTAGCCTTGGTGAAGCAGGATACTCATCCCCATTCCTATGCGTACGCACTACTGGATAACTCACTGGCAGCCGTCTCATGCTCTGGCGTACACTAGAGCCATGAAACACCTCATACACGCGCTGCACCGGTTTGGACCGTATGCGGGCCTTATCGCCGTAGCGCTCCTCCTTTCGTTCGCGACACATCGCGTGCCCGTCGTCACTCATTTGTTCAGTGAAGGTCCCGAAGGTTTTTACCTCGCGCTTGCCCTTCTCTTTGCTGTAGGGTACGGACTCAACTATTTCGCGCCACGCACGGTCATTCCTTCTTTCGTGTGGGCTATATTCTTCGGCATGGCGCTCCAGCTGCCACTTGCGGTACTGGTGGCGGATCAGGGTGCGCTCCTTGTGGTGGTGGAGTTACTTGCCGCGTTCGTGCTCTTTGCCGGCGGGGTAGAGGTGCCGGTGAAGAACTTCAAGAAATACTTTGCGCCCATAGCAGCGCTTGCGCTCGGCGGCACGCTCCTCACGGTGCTTCTCTTCGCCTATGCATTGTCCGGTCTCACGGGCTTGTTCGGCATTACGGGTGTGCCCGTTATGTCACTCATCGTGCTCGCGGCAATACTCGCTTCAACCGACCCGACCGCTATCATTCCGACCCTGCATGCACTCCACCTGCGCAAACCGTTTTTGCGTGACATAGCGGTGTCCGAAAGCGCCGTGAACGATGTGGCCGGCACCATAATCACGCGCTTTTTCCTCGTGGCGGCGCTAGCGACCGCGGGTGGCGTAGCGACGGTGTCTTCCGGTTTTGCGCCATTCCTTACCCAGGAGGTACTCGACTCCTTTGCGCTTGAGATCGTGTGGGGGCTCTTGGTAGGCCTCTTGGGGGCCTGGATATTGAAAAGCTGGGGGCATACCGTGCGCAAGACTCACTGGTCCGACCCGGCGCTCTTTTTCGCGGTACCCATTTTCTGTTTTGCGCTCGGCTCGATAGCGGGGGGCTCCGGCTTCCTTGCGTCGTTCGTAGCGGGCCTTCTTTTTGAGTCGTCATCTGAGACACGAGAAGTACGCGAGTTCTTCAATCGCTTCGTTGACGGCTTTATCAAGCCGGTCATCTTCATACTGCTCGGTGCGCTCGTGCCGCTCGGGCTCTTGATTTCCACGCTGCCTTTGGGTGTCTTGGCTGCGGCGGTGTTCATGTTCGCGGTACGCCCGGCGGTGGTATTTATATCTCTCATACCCTTCATGGCGCGCAAGCACGACCTCTTTGAGTGGCGCGAGGTGATGTTTTTGTCCTTCATTCGTGAGACGGGTGCGATACCGGCCATCCTTATACTCGCAGCGGTCGCGGCGGGGCTTGCGGGGAGTGCATTCGTGTTCGCTATCGGCATGTGGGTGATCCTTTTGACGCTCATTGTCGAGCCGCCGCTTACCCCGTACGTGGCAAAGAAGCTGGGACTGACGAGGTGGTGGTAAGAAAGGTAGAAAGTAGTAGGTAGAAGGTAGAAAGGTGCCGACGGATCTGACGTGCGTGAATACGAAATGAGCGCCCCGAAACAGTGGGGCGCTCTTGCGAAGTTGGGCGGGGCGGGGGCTTATTCGTAGCCGAGCCCGAGTTTCTGAGCCTCGGCGACGAGCTCATCGAGGACGGCTTCGCGTTCTTTCATCTCATCCGTTTTCTCGGCGAAGACGAGAACGTCATCGACGTGCATGCGATGCAAGCGCACATCATCGAGACTGTAACGGATGATGCAGCAGTCCATTTTCCTGTGTTTCAACAGGAAATAGTGAAAGACTATCCGCGCTTTTACGTCCGCGCGTGCGCCGAGATAGACGGCAACAATGCGTCCTGAGTCAATACCTACGGTGTCCAGGTATTGCAGCGCCGCTTCAAGCGGAACTGCACCCAGCTCCGGCTTTCCCGACTCGACGGTGTGAGCAAGCATGGATCCTAACGATACCATCCCGGTCTCACCCTCGGCACGACAGTCTGCAGCGCGGACCGGGACGACCGTCACTTTGCCGCTACAGCGCTTGCTGTTCTCAGCGAACTCAGCGCCGATGTCGTCTTCGAACAGGTGCCGCTTCAGGTATTCCGTCGCCATTTCGCGACCGGAGAGATGGGTGCAGTGAATCTTAATCTTGGCCATGTGACGGCCTCCTCTTATTTGCATTTGAACTGGTACAGTATTCTGGCATAGAGTAGCATACACCGGACAGAATGTCAAGCATTATGGTTTGACAGGATTTTGTTAGTAACCCCTCAAACCCTCCAAGAAGCACTAATTTGTACGTCTTTGCGAGCTGCAGCGAAGCAATCTAGAGTACGCATGTGTAGTTAAAGAATCCTGGACTGCTTCACAGCGGCTCGCAGCGACGCTAGGGTTTGAGCGGTTACGCGCGCCCGAATTGACAAAAACATACCAAGATGCTATAATGAGTAAGGACGTCAACATCAGAACTGGAGATTCACGTGCGTAATAACGCGTTTGTTCACCTGGCGGCTTTTGCTGGCGGAATTGCGGATTGTTTCTTTCCGCTCTTCTTCTCAATCTGGGCTCCGCTCGCCGTGTGGCTGCTTAGTTCGAAGGGACCCGAGCAGGACTGGCACGGACGCGAGGCCGTGCGTTTTCAGGTTGTGATGCTCATGTACAGCATTGCGCTCCTTGCTGGAATGCTCGTGCTTGCGCTCTTTTTTCCAATTGCGCCGCTTCTCCTGCCGGATGCATGGTCCATCTTTGCTGCGTTTGGTGCTGCGGGAGTCGTGAGCGTTCCGTTGTTGGCGATTCTGGCGCTCACGATTTTGTCGATTGTGGTGCCGCTTGTCGCTGCGGCTAAAGCACGACAGGGCGAAAGGTACGTCTACCCGTTCACGTTCTCTCCGAGACGCCATACATCGCACACGACTGTCGTATAAGACGACACCGCCCGCAAGCCTTGAGCTTCGCGGGCGGTTTCTACATGTCCTGGAGTGGAAATACCAAAGCGCACTTAGCGTCCCAGAGCAGTCTGTAGACTTTGAATAACCTGTTCAAGGCGTTGATTTTCGGCTCGTACCTGGTCTGGGTCGAAGCGACCGTGTAAAGCTCGTTCCGCCGCCACCTTGCCTACCCGGCTTTCCAACACATCGTAGTTGTTCAGTGTCCCGCGGTTCTCTGCGTGTAAACCCTTTGCGGTGTCGAGTACGCTTTGTGGATCACTACTGTCCATGTGATACGCCCCACGAGTACCTCGATGTGCGTCCACTATGTCCTTAATCACCTTCATCGCGTCCTCTGTTGCTTTGCTCAAAGCAGCCTCACTACCCGCACCGGCATCGCTCTCGTGACCTTGTGCCGCCTCGTGTGCTTGTTGGAATCGCTCCTCGATCTTTTCGTCAAGTTCAGCAAATCGCGCCTCGATCTCGTCGAACGGATTGCCCTTTTGTTCTAAGAGGTGGTCTAGGGCAGGGTCGTGCAGTTCTTCGACCTGCTGTCTTAGTCGGTCGAATTCAGCATCGAACCCCGCGACATTCAAGTCAGCCCGTGCAGCAACGCGTTCTAGGACTTCAAGGACTGAAAAGACGGGCTCAAGCGCGGCACCTATCATAGACCTGTATATTTCCGGTGCACCGGGTCCAAGCTCCTCGGGGGAGGGTATGTCCCAACCAAGACTTTTAAGCGCATCGTATGCTTGAGTGACTGTCGGGTCTGTTTCGAACTGCTGCACAGCTTCTATCGTCCTGCTATGTGCGGGGTCCTCCATGTACTGGTAATCGGCCGCTTGCGCCTCTTGTGCCGGCACTAACACGCGCAATGCCCCCGCTACCAATCCTACAATACGAACACTTTGCCCAATCAAGCGCTTTCGTTCCAAATGAGGTGTGCTACTTGAGCCTTCATCTTCCACTGGTGGTGTGTCCATTCTGAAACCTTCGTTCATATGCGAAATGGTGTGATGTATATGATGCGTACAGCTGGTCCGTGGCTAGCCACGCACAACATTGGCTGACTCCCGTATGATACCACACATGCCCCATAAGGCATGCGTGCGCGTGGGCCGTAAAGCAAGAGCGCCCCGAGGTGGGGCGCTGAGTGATGCAGATTTGTTGCTGAAGAGATGCATGCCGCACAGGTCTCTCGCCTGATTCACGAACGGCCTCATCAAAGGCTTCAGTGTAGCGGGGTTCGCAGGAATATCGAGGTCAGGCAGGAGACGTATCGTCTCTGCGCAAAACCTATCCTGCGTAATGCCTTTGGATGGATCAATCGCGTGCACGGCAGCCTGCAGTGCAAGCTCAAGCGCCTGTTCTTCGGCAGGGGTGTACGCTACGTCCGCATGTGCGGACGAGCACATAACCAAGAACATCAACGCGCATAAATAACGCAACTACTTCTCCTTCGTTTTAGGCGGTTGCTACTTTTGCTGCGCCACCTTAGCAAGACCGTCCAAGAACTCAAGCATTTTGGTCATCATGCCGTCCTGTAATGCGAGCACCGCCTCGACTTCCTCCGCGGTCAAGCTGCCGTAGGCACCTACTGCATCACATGCTCCCTCGATGGTGACCGTGACAACGCCGTTGGGTGTATCGACTTCCTGCTGGGACTTACATGTAGTAGCATCTGCATACGCAGCCCCAGTCATGAGAAGCACTGCGATCGTCGTGGCTAAAACTAGCTTCATAATCCCTCACGCTGTCTGGAGAAGCCCAATTGCATTTCTGAGTTTATGAAAGCATAATCTATGCTACTTGTCAAGTATTTATTTCCGCATCCGCTTTCGCAAATGTCCCACTATCTTTATATCCCAATATCCCATATGCCTTTGTCTCTAATCTCTAACCTCAACACTCTAAACTGTGTCACCGTTCCTGGCTCTCACCACTTTTGGCCCATCCGGCCCATCCTCTACCACATACCCTTTGTTACGTAGCATGCTACGTAACTCGTCTGCAGCGGCAAAGTCCCGCCGCAGACGCGCCGCTTCGCGCTCGTCCACGAGTGCACGAATATCGGCGGGTATATCGTCACGCGCAACGTGAAGCGTGGCGGTAGCCTCACTTCCGGCCTTGACGCGCTCAGCAAGCCCGAGCCCCAGCGCCTTGTCGAAGTGGAGCAGGGTGGCTTTCTTTGCGGGTCCGCTCAGTGAATCGTCGTGCACGAGCTCCCAGAGCAGGGCGAGAGCTTTCGCGGTGTTCAGGTCGTCATTGAGTGCGAGGAGAAGCGCGAGGCGATGCTTGTCAGACACGCGGCCGCGTTTTTCGTCGAGCATCTCGTCTACAAAGTAGCGGTGCAAGCGGAGCCAGGCCGTTTGTGCGGCGTCAAGCGCAGAGAAGCTGAAATTGAGCTGGCTCCTGTAGTGGCCCATGAGGAGCCAGTAGCGGTAGGCGAGCGGTTGGTACCCATGTTCTGCAAGTTGGCGAAGCTTCACGCCATTGCCCGCCGACTTCGCTATTCTCGCACCCTCGATGTTGAGGTGCTCACTGTGGAGCCAGTAGCGGGCAAAGGGCTTTCCCGTAGCGGCCTCAGACTGCGCTATTTCGTTGTTGTGGTGTGTGCCGATATGGTCCACGCCGCCCGTATGTATGTCGAGCTGTTTACCCAGGTACTCCATGCTCATCGCCGAGCATTCTATGTGCCAGCCGGGAAAGCCGCGACCCCAGGGGCTCTCCCACCCAAGCTCGTCATTTCGCTTCCACAACGCGAAGTCCTGCGGGTTGCGCTTCTCGGGGTCGAGTGCCACGCGTGCCCCTTCTTTTTGAGAATCCGGCGCAATGCCCCCAAGCTTTCCGTACCCCGAAAAGCGCGTTATGTCGAAGTACACTCCGTGGCTCGTGCGATACGCGTATTCTTTCTCTATGAGTGTCGCGATGAGCGCCACCATGCCCGGCACGTGCTCGCTTGCGCGGGGAAGGTGCGCGGGGCGCTTAATGAGGAGCGCGTCCAGGTCTTCCAGAAAAGCATCGGTATACGTGTCGCCCAGCTTTCGCATGCCCGCGAGCGTACGCGGCAGATCTTCACGCGCAAGGCCGACCGTCATTTTGTCCTCGCCCTCGTCCGCGTCGGATGTAAGGTGCCCTACATCCGTGATGTTCATCACCTGCTTCACCTTATACCCATTGAGGAGGAGCGTCCTGCGCAGTATGTCCGCAAAGACGTACGCCCGGAGGTTACCGATGTGCGCGTAGTCGTACACAGTCGGTCCGCAGTGGTAGAGCCGCACGTAGTCCTTTTTGAGGGGTTCGAAGCGTTCCTTCGTGCGCGTGAGCGTGTTGTAAAGCTGAAGCGGAGGCTTGGCGTCTCGGGCGGCGGTATTTCCTAATAGGGGAAGGGGGAACATAGTCGCAAGTATAAAGTAGAACGTAGAAAGTATAAAGCTGTGCACGATACTAATCTACGAATAAGTGCGAATGCAACGAATGCCCACGGCGTCTGAGCCGACGGTGCACGCCCTCGGCTATTAGTGGCATTCATACTCATTTGTTGCATTGGTACCGTGTACTACAACCACTTTTTGTACTTGAAGAAAGCAAAGAATGACACCGCAGCAGTAACCATGATCGTGACAATGATCCAGAAATCATGACGTGAGCCGATGATGGGTGTCGCATCGGTGTTCATGCCAAAGAGCGAGGTGAAAAGCGAAAGAGGAAACGTAACAAATGCCATTATCGTCAGTATCTTCATCACTTCATTTTGCTTCGCGTAGAGCAGAGAATTGTTCGTCTCGCGCAGCTCGGCCAGGGAGCCGTGGTGTGCGTGAAGCAGAGACTCCACTTTGTGATACTCATTACGTGCACTGCGCACAGGGCGGGCAAACTCGTAGCCGAACAGTCGCACTGCGGGCGTTTCGAGCGAGTCGAGGATCTCGCGGTGTGGCGTGAGAGCCTGTGAGAAGTTGAGAAGGTCGCGGCCTATCTTCGAGAGCTCCACCACCATTGCGCGCTCCTCACCCTGGTAGATACGGTCCTCTGCGGCATCCAGCCGCTCCGTCATAAATGTAAGCTCGTTCATTTGTGCGCCGTAGAGCCGCATGAGCATGTAGTAGAAGATCATACCCGCGTGGTCGCCCATGTCGTGGCGATCAAGGAGGGAGCCCACCTCAAATACTTTGGAGAACTCATGGAAGGGGTCTATTGTCTCGTAGCGCGTGGTGATGACCCACTTTTTTCCGACCACGAAGTCTATCTCTTGCGAGGGTGATGTCATGGTGTGCGTGTGGCGGAATGCGGGAAAGCGAAGCACGAGGTAGAGGTAGTCCTCGTACTCGTCCACGTGTACGCGTATGGATGGCGCAGTGAGCTCTTCCGCTACGGTTGGCTCCAAGACAAACTCCTCCATAAGCGCGCGTACTTCACCGTCGGAAGGTGAGACGACGTCTACCCACACAAGGTCTCCGTGAGTGTGGCGGGTGATCATGTTGATAAGTATAAAGTAGAAGGTAGAAAGTAGTAAGGAGGGCGCAGTGGATGATGCATGGATAGTAGTTCGAACGTTGCGGCGTTCGTACGTATGGAGGACGAGTATGAGGATACCGGGATAGAAGGATACTGAGATACTAGGATAATTGGATAGAGTGATGCTAGATTAGAGATTTTGGATTATTGAGAAAGGAGGCAGTGAGATAACAATGCGAGATAGGAGGATACGAGGATATTGAGATCTCGTTGGTATTAGAATAGACGCACATTGTTACAG
>CAYWMQ010000024.1:0-10874 GCA_964459635.1 uncultured Candidatus Saccharibacteria bacterium
TTCGGGGTATAGTACAGTGGTAGTACCCGCCTGCCGGCGGGCAGGTACACGCTTCGGGTGCGTGAGACTCCAGTTCGCAATTCTGAGATATAGCGGGTACCTCGACCGTCGGGGACAAAGATTACATTCGGGGTATAGTACAGTGGTAGTATACACGCTTCGGGTGCGTGAGACTCCAGTTCGATTCTGGGTACCCCGACCACGATGGGAAATTACAGGTACAAAATTACAGGACGGTTCGTTTTTTACTTTAAGGCTTGTGATTTGTTTGGAGCTTGATATTTTGGATTTGTAATTTCGCTTTCGGGCTGTAGTACAATGGTAGTAGCGACGCTCGAGGGTGCGTGTGAGCCCTGGGTTCGCAATTTCAAGGTAGTGCCGGCAGCCCGACAGGGCGGGCAAACAAAAAAACGGGCTGTAGTACAATGGTAGTATGCACGCATGGGGTGCGTGTGACCCGAGTTCGATTCTCGGCAGCCCGACCAACATATGTTCAGTACCATACAGTGGGGTAAGCTTGTCCTTTCCGTGCTCGTAGCGCAATCTGCGGGGCTGATCGGCTCTTTCTTCACGGCCGACGCGGTACGCACGTGGTACGTGACGCTTGAAAAACCCTTCTTCACTCCTCCCTCTTGGGTTTTTGGGCCCGTGTGGACACTGCTCTATACCATGATGGGTGTGGCTCTTTACCTCGTGTGGGTGCGAGCTCCGCAGAGTCGCCGCCGCACGTGGTGGCTGCGTCTTTTTCTTATACACCTCGCACTAAATGCGTACTGGAGCATATTATTTTTCGGCCAGAAGCAGCTGTTCGGTGCGCTTATCGAGATAGCTGTTCTATGGGCTTTCATTGTGGTCCTCATAGGACTCGCTGCTAGCTTTGATAGGCGCGTGTCGCTCCTCCTCGCTCCGTATCTCGTATGGGTATCTTTCGCGTCCGCACTCAACTACGAACTCTGGCGACTTAACAGGTAAGCAAATTTTATGCATTACAGTACAACTGCTCGCACTACATATCTTGCGGTATTCTTATTCGTAGTAGGCATCGCTGCCTCCATCGTGCTCGCACCGCCCCACGGCTTCAGTGGACCGCCTCCTCTTTCAACACTTACGGTCAGCTTGCTCTTCATGGGTTTCCACCTCGGCCTACTCCCCCTCGTGTCCGACCTCAGAGCGCCGGTTTGGGCGCGTGCATCAGGGTTTGGGTGGATTATCTTCGACAACGTGCTCGAAATTGCGGCGTTGTTCGGTGCCGGGCTTGCAGTTGTCGTGCCGTTGCGCTGGGGCATCCATGTGGCGTGTGCTACATGGATAGGCGGCACCGCTCTACAGCAACGCGGCGTGGTGCGTTGGGTGGGTGTTGTTGCAGCGCTTGCGCTTCTCATCACCACATTTGTAGGACCCTACCTTGGCGACCTAGTCACCGTAGCGCAGTCGACCGGTCCGTCCGCGGTGCTCTTTGCATTGTGGCTCGTACTCTCTGCGCGAGGTTTGACAACGCGTGCACAATAAGCCACTTCGTCTGAGTTCCGCGAGCGGGCAGGCATCGCGATATTTGGTTGCACACCTCACTGAGTGCAACTAAGTCTGTGAGACGGCAGTCTCCGAAACATGTGCACACCCGCGGTAGAGTGGTACACTAGAATGCATGTTCAGTTCGCGTCCACGCACGATACGTTTGGTGCTCCTGGGGCTTGTAGTGCTTTGCCTGCTGGCGGTGCTCTACGTAGCCTTCGGCGTCCGGCAAAGCGCCCATGCCCCCGCTTCCTTGGCAGAAGTGGCGGCGCTGCCGACCGATCCGAGGAGCGCCATATTTGAGGTGGCGGGTAAGGAGCTTGCGCTCAAGAACGGAACGGGAAGCGCGGATGACGTTACGGCCTCACTTATCGGTGATATCGTCTACGGTGATCTGAACGATGATGGAACAGAAGATGCCGTCCTCCTGCTAGACGTATCCTCTCCTCAGTCTGCGCGTTCGCTCTACGTTGCCGCGGCTCTAAAGGAAGGGGAAGGCTATCTGGGCACCAACGCAGTCTCACTCAACATGCAGGATGTGCCGCGCGTTGATATAACAAACACTGTGCTGCGTGTGACCGATACCCACACAGCGGGTGACGCACGTGCGGGCGACAGTGCACGCCACTTCATAGTCTCGGGAGCATACGTGCGCGAGGTTGACGTGAGAGAGGACGAGAGTGAGCTTATGTTCGGCATTATGTCGCGCAGTGAAGATGGCTTGCGTTTTGAAGCGTGCGATGCGCGTACGTACGTTGTTGACACCAACTCACCTGCATTCGCCGCGCTTGAAGCGATAGCCGAGCAAAAGGCCCTGCAAAAGGACTCGCCCGCCGCCTTTTTGGCTGTACTTGGTGTGCATGCGACGAGCACGGGGGTTGAAGCTCCGAGCATAGCCGTACACACCATTGTGGCCGCGCCCTCCACACACAGCTGCCCTGCGAGTCCCAAGCCACAGGAGCGCGCCGCAGATACTGAAACGCTAGAAAAGCCTGTGACCGGCTCCGACACACCCGGCGTGGACCCATCAGATACGCCACTGGCGGTACCTCCGCCCCCACCCATGTCCGCTTTGCCGCAGGGCTTGACAGATGCTGAAAGCGGCATAGAATGACCTTACTATGAAGTCTTTTTTACGAACGGCACTTTTCGGTCTACTACTAGCGCTTAGACTCGTGGAGGTCTCGTTTGTGCACGCGAAAAAGTAAACAGTCTCACTTTTTACAGACACCAACAAGCCCTCCACCATGGAGGGCTTGTATGTTCTTTGTCGTACAGAGGGAGATACTGATGGGACATCCGGCTACCTTTGTCCAACTTCGTAGCTTGGCACGATTTCTTCGTGAAAGGCTTGACGCATCGCCAAACGCACGGCTTTTCGTAGTTGAATGGAATGCTTCCGCAGGAGATGAGGCAGCATGTGAGCTCACGTACGCGTTACTGCGCGAGGTAGACATAACGGCACTTAGTCCGCAACATCTCATACT
This sequence comes from uncultured Candidatus Saccharibacteria bacterium, assembly GCA_964459635.1. Classification (GTDB taxonomy): domain Bacteria; phylum Patescibacteriota; class Minisyncoccia; order Phycocordibacterales; family UBA12088; genus CAYWMQ01. The sequence continues at coordinate 3,000 of CAYWMQ010000024.1, forward strand.
CGAATGGGCGGTTGGCAGAGAACTTGGGGCACTCGTGTGCTGTCTTTCGGAAGCGAAACCAAAAGTTCGTGTGCTGATATGCCCACCGGAGGTATGCGAAGCGCGCTACGCCGACTTTAAAGACGTCACGTCTATGGCCGAATATGCATACTTGACGTACAGTCCATAGGGTGTCTATAAACCCTCCCTGAGCCTAGACCTTGCATGTTGCAGGGTCTTTCTTTTTATCCGCGTGCCATGCTATAGTGTGGCCATCCGCACGGTGGGCTGTCTTGTGCGTTGCACACACTATGCATGAAGGAATACATATTGCCTTGAAGGCCGAGCAGATCTTCTCGCTTTTCGGCATTCCCGTAACAAACACCATGCTCATGAGCTGGCTCGTGATAGCGCTCTTGGTGTTCGTGGGCTGGCGGGTCGGCGGCTCTATCGCAAAGATACCAGGTAAGCTGCAAACCTTCTTTGAGACGCTTTTTTCTTTTCTTCTCGACTATATGGAAGAGGTGCTGGAGTCCCGCGCTCTTGCACTGCGCTTTTTCCCGCTGCTCACTACGCTCTTTCTTTTCATTTTGGTGGGCAACTGGGCCGGGCTTGTGCCCGGCATAAACTCCGTTCTTGTCACGCCACAACTCGAGGATGCGCACGCGGAAGAAGAAGTAGTGCCCGGGGATCCCATACATGCCGAAGCGGACGAAACACACACGGAAGAGGGTGCCGAACACGGCCCGGTATCGCTCATCTACCCTATATCCACAGACCTGAACGTGACGCTGGCGCTTGCCATTATCGCGTTTGTCGTGATAGAAGTGGCCGGCGTGGCATACCTCGGCTTTTTCCACTACCTCGGCAAGTTTTTCAATTTCAGGAGTGTGATCGGATTTCTGGTGGGTATCATAGAACTCCTGTCGGAGCTAGCCCGCCTCATTTCTTTCTCGTTCCGTCTCTTTGGGAACATGTTCGCGGGAAAGACACTCATCCTTGTCGCGATGTTCTTTGTACCGTACCTTGTGCCCGTACCGCTCATGTTCTATGAGGTTTTCGTAGGCTTTATTCAGGCCTCGATATTCACGTTGCTCACCCTGTTCTTTATTAAGTTAGCGGTGAGCGAAGCACATTAACAACACGGTACTAATCTACGAATTATGCGAATGCTACGAATGAATGACGATTGCCTGCGAGGTTCAATGCCGACCTCAGCGCGTATTCATTAGTTGCATTCGTACTACATTCGTTGATTAGTATCGTGATATGTTATTAACCATTAACAATCATAAGAACCATATGGAACTCGAAGCAATGAAGACACTGTCGATGGCCTTGGTCGTAGGTATCGGCGTCATCGGCCCGGCTCTTGGTATCGGACACCTGGTAGGTAAGGCACTTGAAGCGATAGGGCGCAACCCGGACGCATCCGGCAAGGTTACCACGACCATGTTTATTGGCGTCGCCTTCACCGAAGCGCTCGCCATTTTTGCGCTGGTGGTCGGCTTCATCATTAAGTTCACGTAAGCAGACAGCCCGATACCAATCAACGAATGTGTACGAATGCTGCCAATAAATGACGACGACGAGCTACGCAGAGCTCCATGCGTAGCAGTAATTCATTCGTTGCATTCGCATAATTCGCAGATTAGTATCGTGTCTTGGACAAGTATCGTGTAGCATAAGCAACTCGCACATGGAAAAGATTCTCGAAGTATTCGGCATAGATTGGCGCATTCTGTTCGTACAGATAGTGAACTTCAGCGTGCTCCTCGCACTACTGTGGTATCTTCTGTACCGTCCGATGCTCCGTCTCATCGAAGGCAGGCGCACACAGATCATAGAGGGTGTGGCAAAAGCCGAACGTGCCGATGCTGCGTTACGTGAAGCGGACAGTAAACGAGCGGAGATCATTACGGCTGCATCGCTTGAAGCCGAGTCTATCGTGGCTTCGGCGCGAACACGAGGCAAGGAGAAAGAGGCGGCCGCAGTAGCGGAAGCGGAAGAAAAAGCGCGCCGTATTGCTGCTGAGGCGTCTGCTCGCGCAGAGGAGTTGAAAAGGCACGCTTTGGCCGAGAGCCGCGAGGAAATAGCAAAGCTTGTAGTGCTGGGCGTAGAAAAGACACTTCGTGAGAAGAAATAGTAAACACCATGAACCGCGCTGATCAGTATGCGAACGCACTTGTTTCCGCCACACGCGGCAAAAGTGCCACGGAAGCGGGGCAGCTTATTGAGCACTTCGTGTCTTTTGTGCATAGGCGGGGGCACGAAAAGCTCTTGCCGCGTATTGCTGATGCGTACGAAAGACTGGTGGCCCGAGAAGAAGCGCGCGAAACCGCACTCATATGGGTCGCACACGCAGACGAATACGAACGACACCGCGCTGAGGTGGCGGCAGACTTGGAGTTGCTGGGTGCAAGCGCCGAGCGTGTGCGCGTGGTTGCAGACCCGCACGCTATAGGCGGGTACGAGGTGCGCGCGCACGGCAGCTCAGTTGACCGTACGTACAAAAGACGCCTTATTTCATTATTCGAACTTCTTAAACGCACATCCTGACCATGTCCACGACGATCGTAGAAAAACTGCGCAAGCAGATCGAAGCATTCGAGCCCACCGTACAGGCGGAGGGAGTAGGTACCGTAGTCGCTGTAGGCGACGGCGTTGCGGAGCTTGAGGGTCTGCCACACGCGCTTATGGCGGAAATGGTCGAGTTCGACACGGCCGGGGATGTGTCACTTGCGGACGCGATGAACACAGAGGGTGCGCTCTACGGCATGGTGCTCAACCTGGAGGAGGATGCCGTACGTGCCGTGGTGCTGGGCGACACACGCCGGGTCAAGGAAGGCATGACGGTGCGCTCGACAGGACGGGTGCTCTCCGTGCCGGTGGGTGAAGGCCTTATCGGACGTGTGGTAAACACGCTCGGCGAGCCGCTCGACGGTAAGGGCCCTATTGACGCTGCCGCGATGTACCCTGTTGAACGACCCGCGCACCCGGTGATCGAGCGTAAGGGTGTGAATACTCCGCTTCACACCGGTGTAAAGGCGATAGACGCCATGGTGCCGATCGGCAGAGGACAGCGCGAACTTATTATCGGCGACCGTGGCACGGGCAAAACTGTCATAGCCATAGACACCATCCTGAACCAGCTCTCCGAGCCCGAGGAGTCGCGTCCAATATGTATTTACGTCGCAGTAGGGCAAAAGGAGTCGAAGACCGCCAAGATAGTGGCGAAGCTCCGCGAGGCCGGTGCCATGGCATACACCATCGTCGTAAACGCTCCCGCGTCAGATCCTGCGGCGCTTCAGTTTCTCGCACCGTATGCCGGGGTGTCCATGGGCGAGTATTTCATGGAGCAGGGAAAGGATGTGCTCATCATATACGACGACCTCTCCAAGCAGTCTGTGGCATACCGCGAAGTATCATTGCTCTTGCGCCGCCCGCCCGGCCGCGAAGCGTTCCCCGGCGATATTTTCTACCTGCATTCACGCCTCTTGGAGCGTTCCGCAAAGCTTGACCCGAAGTATGGGGGTGGCTCCATCACTGCGCTTCCCATTATTGAAACACAGGAGGGCGACGTATCAGCATACATCCCGACCAACGTGATATCCATCACCGACGGGCAGATATACCTGGAGACCGACCTCTTCAACAAAGGCGTACGGCCGGCTATCAATGTGGGTCTTTCCGTCTCCCGTGTCGGCTCCTCTGCGCAGACCAAGGCGATGAAGAAGGTGGCCGGCAAGATGCGCATAGAACTCGCGCAATACCGTGAGCTGGAGGCGTTTGCGCAGTTTGCGAGCGACCTCGACGAGGAAACCTCACGGAGGCTCAGAAAAGGTGCGCGGCTGGTGGAGCTCCTTACGCAGCCGCATGGGCAGCCCGTTACGTTTGAAAAGCAGGTGGCGGTAGTGGCAGCGGCCAACGAAGGACTGTTCGACACAACACCGCTTGCGTCCACGCGTGAGTGCGCGCGGGAATTTCTTTCGTACCTCGATGCTCAACACAACGGCTTGCTCAATGAGATACGCACCGAGCGCGACCTCTCGGAGCTGGTCAAGGAAAAGCTCAAGGAAGCGGCCGAGACATTCAAAACGTCCCACGCGCAGTACTTCACTGACAAGTAGGCCAACACTCGCACCACACCCATGTCACTCAAAGAAGTAAAACAAAAAATTCGCGCAGTAAAAAAGATAGCCCAGGTTACCAAGGCTATGGAGGCTGTCTCTGCGGTTAAAATGCGCCGCAGCCAATCTACCGCCATAGAAGGACGTCCGTATGCACTGCATGCCATGGGGCTCCTCCGCCGCCTTGCGGAGCGCAACGAGATCGCAGGTCATCCGCTCGTTGTAGAGCGCCCGACCGTGCGCACGGTACTGCTGGTGGTGATCACATCAGACAGGGGACTCGCGGGCGCGCTCAACAGCTACGTCTTGCGAGCGGCAAGCAAGCTCATTACTGAAAAGCAATGGACAAAAGAACAGGTTCGCATACTTGCCATCGGTAAGAAGGGCTACGAATTTTTTGCGCGGCGAGGATACACGATAGCCGATCATTTGGAGCGCTGGGGTGAAGGTGTTGCCGTGGGCGATCCAGAACGGTTGGCGCGCGACATTGTGAAGGCGTACCACCACGGCGAATACGACAAGGTGTTGCTCGTATACAGCAACTTCCACTCGACGTTCCTACAAGAGCCGGTGGTGCGTCGCATGCTGCCCCTTGCGGTGCCCGCTATTGAGGAGGTGATCGAGGGTATCGTGCCGGAGCGCGGCAAGTACAGCGAGCTCCGCGACGTAGCGCGCCTGTCCGCACGCGGCGAGTATCTCTTTGAGCCTACGCCGAGCGCGGTGTTGCATGAGTTGTTTCCGCTACTTATCGCGAGTATGCTCTACCATGCCGTACTTGAGGCAAATGCGTCCGAGCATAGCGCGCGCATGGTGGCGATGAAGAGCGCATCTGACCGAGCGCGAGACATCACGCGGGACCTCACGCGCGCGTACAACAAGGAGCGTCAGAGTTCCATTACCGCAGAGATCAGCGAGATTACGAGCGGAATAGAAGCTATGCGTTAACACAATACTAATCTACGAATGGATACGAATATCACGAATACGTAGCGCACGCAGGTGCGGCGTAGCCGCACATTCGTTGCATTCGTACAATTCGTAGATTAGTATCGAGCCTGTTAAGCACTTACCAACAATAACCCCAACCGAAAAATGAAAGGCACCATCTCACAAGTTATCGGCACCGTAGTAGACGTAGAGTTTCGCGATACACTTCCGCCCATCAGGAATGCACTCTTGGTGCGCGACCCTGAGCGCACGGACAGGGAGATGACACTCGAGGTGGCGCAACACCTCGGTTTGGGCCAAGTGCGCTGCATCGCTATGGCGTCCACCGATGGCCTCAAGCGCGGTGACACGGTGACAGATACGGGCGGGCCCATCACGGTGCCGGTGGGCGAGAGCGTGCTCGGACGCATGTTTGACGTGGTAGGCAACCCGATCGACGGCAAGGGCGAAGCAAAAGGCGTGGCGGACTGGCCGATACACCGAGATCCGCCACCCTTCAAGGACCAGTCCACTAAAACAGAGGTGTTTGAGACCGGCATCAAGGTTATCGACCTTTTGGTACCTTTCATCAAGGGCGGCAAGGTGGGGCTGTTCGGCGGCGCGGGCGTAGGCAAGACCGTGCTCATCCAGGAGCTTATCCGCAACATTGCAGCCGAGCACGGTGGCTACTCGGTATTTGCCGGTGTGGGCGAACGCGTGCGCGAAGGCAATGACCTCTACCACGAAATGGTGGACAGCAAGGTCATCGAGAAGACAGCGCTTGTGTTCGGCCAGATGAACGAAGTGCCGGGCGCGCGGGCGCGCGTAGCGCTCACCGGCCTCACACTCGCGGAGTACTACCGCGACGAGCTCGGCAAGGACGTGCTCTTTTTCATGGACAACGTTTTCCGCTTTACCCAGGCGGGCTCAGAGGTGTCCGCACTTCTTGGACGCGTACCGAGCGCGGTGGGCTACCAGCCCACTCTTGCTGAGGAAATGGGTCAGCTTCAGGAACGCATTACATCCACTTCAAAGGGCTCCATCACGTCTGTCCAGGCTGTCTACGTGCCTGCAGACGACCTTACCGACCCGGCGCCGGCTACCACGTTCTCACACCTTGACTCTACGGTCGTACTCGCTCGCGAGCTTGCGGCGCTCGCCATTTACCCGGCGGTGGATCCGCTCGCATCAAGCTCCACCGCGCTCGACCCCACCATTGTGGGGGAAGAGCACTACTTTGTGGCAAACGAGGTCAAGCGCACATTGCAGCGTTATAAAGACCTGCAGGATATCATCGCTATTCTAGGTACGGAGGAGCTTTCCGACGAGGACAAGCTCGCAGTCGAGCGCGCACGAAAGCTCCAGCGCTTCCTTTCACAACCGTTCTTTGTGGGCGAGGTATTTACGGGCACGCCGGGCGCATACTGCTCACTCGAAGACACCATCCGCTCCTTCCGTGAGATACTGGAGGGCAAACACGACGACAAGAACGAGCAGGAGTTCTATATGAAGGGAGCACTGTAAACATGCAAAAACTGAAAAACATGAAAACTGGAAAAAAAGATACGGCCATGTCTGAACGTATTTTCTGTCTTTGAGTTTTTACGTTTCATAGTTTTATGAAGATCCATATAGCAAAAGTTAACGGCGTCTTATGGAGCGGAGAAGCGCAGGCACTTACCGCACCCGCCGCGGAAGGTGAAGTGACCATACTGCAAGGCCACGTACCTTTTGTAACCACCCTCAAGCCCGGCACGCTGTCTGTGCGCCATGGAGCGGAGGATGTCTTCGTCCATGAAGTGGAGCGCGGCGTGCTCGAAGTGACGGGGGAAAGTGCGACGGTACTGCTATAGTAGCGAGCAAATGAGTGGGCGAGGCGCGAGTACTCGGATTCGCGTGTACCGCGTCAGTCCTTCATGGGCATACTCGCCGGATTCTTTACAGTGGCGACGTGATCTAGTTCTCGCGCCAGCGACGAACTGTTATTTTTGGGTATACGTATGAGCCATACAAGTGCCCCGCGATCGCTCGCGGGGCATTGTGGCACCTCCTTGGTGCGTCTACGTTAGTGCATTGGGCCAACAAGCGTGTGTGCCATTGTGCCCAACACCTCGCGTCGCCACCAGGGCACGACGCAAAGCGCTCCCGGGATCAGTACTGCTGCAGGGGTAGCCCATAGGACTGCTCCGAATATCATATGGAGTAGCGCGTAAGGAAAGATCGTACACATAGCGTACGCTACTGCATACGCAAGCACTAGTCGCAGTCGCAACTTTTTGACACGCATGTGGTCCTCCTTACAAGCCTGCGTAATGCAATCACGTGCAGCGTATCGTGTCAATCTTGCACAGATGAGCGTATTGTAATATGTTATAGCTCGGTGCGTAAGTCGTCCGAAAGCGTCTCATATTGAGATAAGCCACGTGTATCGTGGCCGCCCGGCTCGCAGCACCTCGTCCTCCGTCAGGTCATGAGCCTGACGACAAGCCGCCCCACAAAGGCGGCTTTTTATATGGCATTAAGCAAACAAACACAACGTACGTAGTCGTACGTCTCGCTGACTCCTTACTCGTTGTCGCTACTCGCGCCTGATACGTACATCGAAAGCGCCTCAAGGTCGGAATCAGCCCATATAACGCCCCTATCAGAGACATACCAGAACGCGCTGCCGATGCAAAAACGCTGGAGCCGTACGTTGAGGTCATTGGCCACGCTAGACTGCGTAAACGTAGTTCCGCCCACCGTCACGCCGGAGACTTGGCCCATCGCATCCACCTCAAAGCTCGCGGGAGCCTCGTGGTAGCTAGTGCGGATATTGGCGGGCGTGTACTCAAAGGCA
>CAYWMQ010000025.1:0-10659 GCA_964459635.1 uncultured Candidatus Saccharibacteria bacterium
ATGACGCAGTGTTCTGCGCCTCAAGGTCACTGTGGCAGGCGGCATCGTCTGCGTCTACCGTGCCGTCTCCGTCGTTGTCGAGGGCGTCGGCGCAGGCTGCTGCTACAACTTCAGTCACAACCACGATGCGTGTCGAGGTAGCGGTAAGACCCTCGGAGTCGGTGACTGTGTACGTAACAGTCGTTGTGCCTATGATCGAGGTATCAACGGGTGTCACCGTGATGCGCGCCGTGATATCGCCGTCTTCATCGTCGGCCGCCGTTGCGCCTGGATCTACGTATGGCTCGCCCTGGTTGACGTACTGTGGATTGTCGCCTAGGAGGGTGATGGTGGGGGGCGTGTTTGTAGCAATTGGGGAAAGCTCGAGGCGGCCAACTTTGTTTGTTTTCTCTTCCGAAAACCAGATGTTGCCATCAGGACCCAAAGCAAGACTATTAAGATAGACACTCACGGCTCCAGAGGGAATAGAAAATTCAGTAATGTCACCTGTTGGAGTGATGCGACCAACTTTGTTATTGTTCGCCTCTCTAAACCACACATTGCCGTCAGGGCCAGCGATAATACTGCCGGCCTTATCTGCACTTGGGATGTTAAATTCCGTAATGACACCTGTTGGAGTGATGCGGCCGATTTTGTTGCCTGTGTATTCCGTGAACCAAAGGTTGCCATCGGGTCCTGCGGTGATGCCGTACGGAGACACGTTCGCGGTGGGAATCGAAAATTCTGTGATAACACCTGACGGTGTGATTCTACCTATTTTGTTAGCGGAAGATTCAGTAAACCATAAATTACCATCGGGTCCGGCAGTGATACCACTAAGTCCTGGGACTTGTGTGGGCACAACAAATTCCGTAATGACGCCTAAAGGAGTAATACGTCCGATATTGCGACCATAATCTTCAGTAAACCATACGTTACCATCAGGGCCGGCGGTTATGCCGTAGGAATACACGTTTGCAGTTGGTATCTTAAATTCTGTGATAACACCTGATGGGGTGATACGGCCGATATTGTTGCGATACAATTCTGTAAACCACAAATTGCCATCAGGGCCGGCGGTTATGCTAAAGGGGTAGGCACCCGCAGTGGGAACTGTAAACGCATCAACAACACCGGACGTGGTAATGCGTCCAATTTTATTGTATTGCACTTGTGTAAACCACACGTTGTCATCGGGTCCGGCGGTGATGCCAACTACCATTGGATATGTATTGGGGGGAGAAATTTCAAATTCAGTGATATTGACTGTCTCTTCCGCAATCGTGCGCGCAGGAAGACTGACGAAGGATGCAGCGACGAGTGGTAGGACAACATTTATAAACAAAGCTACTCTGAGAGCCGTTTGTCTCAACCATGAAAAGGAATGCATATAAATCTCCAGAACGAATAAGCGCCCTTTGGGAAGCAAAATACATTGTAGGGTCCAATGCCGCAAATGCAAGTCGGTAGGTACGCACACCCATCGTAACATTGCTCAGCATCTGACGTAGCACCGCCACAAAAGTACTGTGAAGTCTTGCAGATAATCAGGTGCCGCGTAACAAAGGAAGTACACCTACAACGCAGTGCATAATGTCGTTCTGCATGTGCTCCGTGATGCTACAATAAAAAAGCATGGAGAAACGTCGATTTCTACTCAGGAGCGAAGGGTATACGATAGTCGAAGCTGTAGTGGCAGTAGCGATACTCATGATTGTTGCAGGAGCCGTCTACGAGGCCTTTGTTGCAGCAATGCGCACTGTAGAACAAGGGCGTGTAGTGCTTGCCGTCAATGCACTCGCGAACGAGCAGTTTGAGATAGCGCGAAATTTGCCCTTTAGCGATGTTGGGATTTCAGGCGGATGGCCGCCGGGAAGATTACTGTACGAGCAAACACTCTCACGGAGCGGCGACACCTTTCGTGTCACGACCACAGTACGCAATGTTGACGACCCGTTCGACGGTACCATAGGAGGTGCTCCAAACGACACTTCGCCCGCCGATTACAAACTTGTTGCGTTAGATATTGCATGCACTTCTTGCCAACACTCGGTCCTGCACCGTTATCACACATGGGTGGCACCGGCTGCACTCGAAGGCACTTCCACAAACGGTGCATTGTTTGTCCGCGTGTTTGATGCGATGGGCCAGCCAGTTGTAGATGCAGATGTGCGAATCGAGAACAATCAAGCGACACCTGCGTTTGTGGTGAACGACCGCACCAACAACCAAGGCATGTTGCAGATAGTAGATATACTTCCCGGCACACAAGCGTACGAGATTACCGTGAGCAAGGCAGGATACTCAACAGAGCAAACCCATACCGGGGGGCCATGGATACCCGTCGCGCCTCATGCCAACGTAGTTGCGGGGCTTCTCACGCAGACAAGCTTTGTGATAACGCCTGTGAGTACGCTTGAAGTACGAACCAGCACAGCAGGCTGCGCACCTATCGGGTCCGTACCATTCAGCATGAGCGGCGCAAAGAAAATTGGGACAGGACCCGACGTGCTGAAGTATACCGAAGCACATACAACAAGCGTCGCGGGGAGTAGAATCGTTGGTGGCCTGGAAGCTGATACATACACGATTAATCTCGCCGCAGGTGCATTCGACCTCATAGGGAGTATTCCCCCACTACCCCTTACGCTCGACCAGGACACGACTCAGGAGGTCCGGCTCATACTCACACCCGCAACGTCGCAACTCCTCCTCGTGTCGGTACGTGACGCCACCACTGGACTACCGCTGTCTGACGCAAACGTGCACCTCACAGGCACGAGTTACGACGAAACCCGCACAACAGGGAGTGGCTACTTAGGTCAGACCGACTGGTCAGGACCTTCTGGGCAGGCAACCTCGACCGAGAACCCGGCGGGCTACTTTGCCAGCGAAGACACGGATCGCTTGAGCCCGGCGGGCGACCTCACGCTACGGAACTCATTCGGAACGTACGTAGCGGACGGCTACCTTATCTCCGCCACATTCGACACGGGCGCTGCGAGCAACTTCAGTGAAATACTGTGGCAACCCGAAGTACAGCCGAGCACGAGCACGGATAGCATACGGCTACAGCTTGCCAGCAGTGTCGATGGAGCGACGTGGGATTTCGTTGGGCCGGACGGTACTGCTTCAACTTACTACACGCTAGCCGACCGCAACATTGGAGCACACCATGATGGTCATCGATACATTCGCTACAAAGTGTATCTCTCAACAGACGATACTACGCAAACACCGCGTGTATCTGATGTGCAGTTCGCATACACTTCGAGTTGCATACCTCCAGGTCAGGCGTTTTTCACGGGCTTAGCCGCTGAGCCGTACAATCTGTCTGTGTCACGAGCCGGCTATCAGACACAAAACATACCTGTGGCTGTAACGAGCTCTTGGCAAAACCTTGAAGTGCTGTTAAGTCCGTAAGCATATGATGCCACGACATACATGCACGTCGACAAACAAAGGCATGACGCTTATAGAGGTGCTTGTTGTTGTATTCATCATTACCACCATTGGGGGTGCTGTGTTTGCGTTACAAACTGATGTATTTACCTTAAACAGACGACTTTCAGGAATGCTTGAGACACACGACGACGCGAGACAGCTGCTACGTAAATTCTCCTCGGAGCTGCGCACCACGTCTCGTACGGGAGCAGGGTATCCTATAGAGCAAGCAGCGACGTCGAGCATCACGTTTTATGCGAACGTTGACAACGATGCATTCACAGAGCGAGTCCGATACTTTCTCAATGGTACAACATTGCGACGCGGAATCATCAAGCCATCTGGCTCTCCCCCGACATACAGCGCCGCTTCCGAGCAGTTTACAGACCTCGTGGATGGAATTGCAAACGGAACGACAAGTATTTTTACCTACTATGACGCCTCATACGCGGGCGGCACCAGCACGCCACCACTAGTCAGCCCTGTACCAGTTGAGTTGGTGCGTCTCGTAAAAATAGAATTGTTAATTGACCACGAGCCTGCGCGTCCGCCAGGTCCAACGATCTTTACTACACAAGTAACGCCGCGCAACATATGAACAGTGCAAGCACAACTGGACGCGGTTTTCTAATTGCACACATCATTGTGGCAGCTGCTGTTGCAACCATTCTGCTTGTGGGGCTTATAGGCTGGGCTGCAGCATCGTTAAAAGCAGCTCAACACTCGGTGTACCGCGAACAAGCGCTCCACATAGCCGAAGCAGGAGTTGAATACTACCGCTGGCACCTAGCGCATGCGCCCAGCGACTTCCAGGATGGCACTGCGGGTCCGGGCCCGTACATGCACGAGTACAAGGACAGTGCTGGCAATGTAATAGGTGAGTTTAGTCTCGTGATTACTCCACCGCCTCTTGGCTCAACACGTGTACGTATAGAATCTACGGGTCGAGCATATGCTGCGAGTACAACGTTCCGTACCGTCGTTGTAGAGCTCGCGAAGCCATCAATCGCCAAATACGCCGTCGTCGCAAATGATGCGATGCGTTTCGGTGCAGGAACTGAGGTGTTTGGGCCCATACACAGCAACCAAGGCATCCGTTTCGATGGGCTTGCGCACGACACCGTAACGTCCGTAGTGCCATCATATGACGACCCGGACCATATCGGCGTCGCGGAGCACGGAGTGCATACTCATAAGAATATTGTGGCCACGGTGGCCGAACCAAACCCACCTGCAAGTATTCCGGCACGTCCTGATGTGTTTCGCGCGGGACGACAAACGGGCGTACCATCGGTTGACTTTACCGGCATCACCGCGGACCTCGCAACTATGCGAAGTGCCGCACAAGCTGGCGGCTTTTTTCGTACAAGCTCAGGCTCTAGAGGATACGAAGTGACACTCCAGACAAACGACACATTTAGACTCCGGCGCGTTACAAGTCTCGCAGCAACGCCGTCCGACTGCACGCCGCCATCCGGCGTTGTCGACTGGGGGAGCTGGAGTATTCAGAACTCTTCAAATATCGGCACATTCGCACTTCCTGCAAACGGGCTTCTCTTCCTGGAAGACAACGTGTGGGTGCGTGGACAAGTTGATAGCGCACGCGTCACCATTATTGCCGCTACGCTCCCCGACAGCGAACCTACTCGAAAGAGCATTACAATAAACAACAATCTACGCTACACAAACTATGATGGTACTGACGTGATCGGCCTTATTGCACAAAAAAACATCAATGTGGGCATGAACAGCGAGGACGATCTGCGCATTGATGCTGCGCTTATTGCGCAGTATGGACGCGTAGGGCGTTATTACTACGAGGATCCCGATTGTACAAATCATACCCGTTCGTCGCTCACTTTGTGGGGCATGATTGGGACCAACCAACGCTATGGTTTCGCATACACTGACGGCACGGGCTACACGACCCGTAGTTTGAATTATGACGGCAACCTGCTGTACGGGCCGCCTCCCAGCTTCCCACTTACCACGGATCAATACCAGCCACTTATCTGGGAGGAACGGTAGCACGCACTACTGAATACTCGACGTAATGGAATAGATAGGCGAAATCATGGAAACGGCAAAAAAGCCGACCGCGCCTCCGACGATGAGCATGAGGAACGGCTCGATGATGGTGGACATGTTTTTCGTCTTCTGCTCCACCTCGTTTTCGTAGTACTTGGCGACCTCCACAAGCATGTCCGGCAGCGCGCCCGTTTCCTCGCCAACGGCGACGAGTTCGCCCACAAGCGGCGGGTACAGCTTCTCGTGCGCCATGAAGGTCTTCGCAAGCGGCTCTCCTTTCTGCACTGCCTCACGCGCTTCAAGAAGCACGGCACGATAGTAGCTGTTTTGCACGACATCCTTCGTAATGTCTATAGCGGTGAGCATGTTGACGCCCGAGGAGAGGAGCGAGGCCAATGTGCGCCCCGTTCGAGCGCTGTTCGTCTCCTTCATAAGCTGACCGATGATAGGCACGTGCAAAAAGACGGTCTCAAATGCACGTTTGCCTCCCGGCGTACGCAACGCAAACACCGAGCCGACTATGAGTAGGAGCAACATGCCTATCGATACGAGCGTGTACTCCACGAGGAAATCACTCACGGCGATCACTATCTGGGTGGTCATGGGAAGCTCGACGTTCATGGATGTGAACGTACTCGTGAGGCTCGGCACAATAAATATGAGCATGAGTGCACCCACGATAATGAGGACGCTCACGATCACGCTCGGGTATATCATCGCGCCTCGTATCTTTTTCTTGAGCTCATGCGCTCGCTCCAGCTGCTCGGAAATGAGCTGCAGTGTCTCGGCTAGCGTACCGGCCTCCTCACCCGCCGCGATCATGGACGTTATGAGCCCGGGGAAAATTTTCGGATACTTGAGCATCGCACCCGAAAGAGTGCCACCTTTTTGGATCTCTGCTGAAATTCCCTGCACCACTTCTCGCAGCTTCGCGCCCCTTGCTTGTCGCTCTATAACAGCCAACGCGCGAGAAAGCGTAAGACCCGCACGAAGCATGGCGCTCATGTTGCGCGTAAGGAGTATCTTGTCCAGCTCTTTTACGCGCGAAAAAAGGCGTCCGATATCCATCTTGAGGGCTCCATGCGCACCGCGCGTCTCCGCTACCGAAATGATCTGCCCGCCCTCCTTGCGCACTATGTTGTACACCTCAAAACGGTCTTTCGCCTCCACCACCGCTTCGTATGAGGTCTTGTCTTCGTGGAGCGCTTTGTATTTAAAGGACGGCATGTGTGGAGTGAAGAGTGAGAAGTGCGAAGGTACGAACGCTCTACTCGCTGATGACACGGAGCACCTCCTCAATGGTGGTAAGGCCCTGCGCGGCTTTGAAGAAGCCGTCTTCGGCCATTGTGAGCATGCCTTCCGAGCGCGCTTGAGCCTCAATGGCATCGGTCGAAGCGCGCTTTAAGATAAGCTCGTTAATGGCACTCGACACACTCATGACCTCATTGATAACGAGCCTGCCCTTGAAACCTTCCGGGGCGTCTTCCGAGGGTTTGGCGCGCGCAAACGTCAGATCTTCCAGCTTCTGACCTTTACTGATGATGCCCTCCTCGCGCAGCGCGCGAAGCACTGCTTCAAAGTCGATAAACTTGCCGAGCGATGCCGCTTCTTCTTTGGTAAGCGTATACTCTTCCCTTTCTCCTGAAAGCCGGCGCACAAGCCGCTGCCCAATGACCACGCGAAGCGTGGACGTAAGGAGAAACGGCTCCACGTCCATGTCGATAAGGCGCGGCACCGCGCCCGCGGCGGAGTTGGTATGGAGCGTAGAAAGCACGAGGTGGCCGGTGAGCGCCGCGTTTACGGCCAGGCTTGCCGTTTCGCCATCACGCACTTCCCCCACCATGATGACGTCCGGGTCCTGCCGCACAAGCGCGCGCAAGCCCCGGGCAAACGTGAAGCCAATTTCCGGACGCACCTGCGTTTGATTGATACGGGGCATCTGATACTCGATAGGGTCTTCCACCGTGGAGATATTCACATCGGGTGTGTTTAGAATATCAAGCACCGTGTAAAGCGTTGTGGTCTTACCGCTGCCCGTGGGCCCCGTCGTAAGTATCATGCCGGTCGTGGCCTTAGTGGCCTTGTGCACGCGCTCAAGCGCCGCACCATGGAAGCCCAAACCCTCGAGCGTATAACCACCGCCACCTTCCCTCAGAAGGCGCATCACGGTCTTTTCACCATAGTAGGTGGGGAGAAGCGACACGCGAAATGAGACCTTTTCGTTGTCGACCGCCATCTTGAAGCGACCGTCCTGGGGGAGTCGCTTTTCGTCAAGTTTGAGGCTCGCGAGCACCTTGATGCGCGCCGTGATGGAAGGAGCGGCGTTCTTCGGCAAGGTCATGGCGTCGTGCAGAATACCGTCTATGCGGTAGCGCACGAGCATCTCGTTCTCCATCGGCTCTATGTGTATGTCAGATGCATTTTGAATGATAGCGTGCTTGAGAAGGGCATTCACCACCCGTACCACGGGCACGTCTTCGGCCAGTTTCTTGAGGTCCGCCTCGGAGGCACCGTCCTCGTCGCCGATATCTTTCAGAATGTCGATCGTGGCGCTTTCGCGCTTTATGAGGTCGCCAAACTCGTCCTTAAGCGTCTTTTGGTACTGCAAGAGCACGTGTTTGATACTCGCATCGTCAGTGAGACGTGGCAGTATCTTGAGCCCCACCTTCTTTTTAATGAACTCAATGGAGCGCAGGTCCTCCACGTCAAGCATTGCCACCTCAAGCTCACGGTCGGTCTTTTTATACGCGACCACATTGTGCGTGCGCGCAATGGGCTCGGGGATCATCGAAAGCACCTCAAACGGTATCTTCTCTTTGGTGAGGTTGATGAAGGGTACACCGAGCACGTACGCATGCATGCGGCGCAGGTCGTCTTCGGTCATGGCCCCGTTTGCGACCAAGACCTGCTCCACGTGTACACCACGCTTCTCGGCCTCCTCCTCCGCAGCCGTATACGCGGCACGTGAAACAAGCCCCGAGTCGAGAATGAAGCTCTTGAGTTGTGCGCTCGAAGTGTGCACGGTGTGCGTAACACAAGCGTGATGGCGCCCGGTTTGTACTCTATAGTGTACCAGCATGTGGGGTATGCACGGTGTGCGTTGTACACAGAAACACATATGACAAGAAATGCATGTATGCTTGCTTGACACCGGGGTACCCCATGGTACACTGTACACACTCTGCAATGTCCCCCGAGCGGGGACTTATTTAGTTGTATTTATTCAAGAAGGTTGTTAACAGCACAGATATGTTCGATCTAAAGGTCATCAACTCCGTATTGGGAGAGCTTGAGGAGGAGCGCGGTATACCGCGCGAGCGCGTACTCGAAGCCGTGGAAACTGCACTTGCGACTGCGTACAAGAAAGAGTACGGCAAGCGCGGCCAGGTGGTGCGTGCAAAGTTCGATCTCAACACGGGCGCGACGGAATTTTTCCAAGTGAAGTTCATCGTGGACGAAAGCCGCGTGTGGTTCCCGGTGGAAGACGAAGAGGGCAACGAGGTGGCGCCGGAACGCGACGAAGACGACGAGCGCGTGCGTTTCGACCCTGAGAAGCACATCTTGGTCGAGGATGCGCGGCGGATCAAGAAAGACGCGGCGGTCGATGAGGAGCTCATTTTCCCGCTTGAGCCGCGCGAGGATTTCGGCCGCATTGCCGCTCAGACAGCCAAGCAGGTAATTATCCAGAAAATACGCGAGGCGGAGAAGGTGAGCATTTTGGGTGAATTTGAGGGCCGCGAGGGAGAAGTGGTCTCCGGCACGGTAGAGCGCGTGGAGCGCGGAAACATCTTTCTGGACCTCGGGCGCACGCAGGCGATACTGCCCTTTGATGAGCAGATACCGGGCGAACGCTTTCGCCAGGGCGAGCGCGTGCGCGCGTACCTCTACTCCGTTGAGGAGAGCACGCGCGGCGTATTCATCCGCGTATCGCGCAGCCACCCACGCTTCCTCTTGAAGCTCTTTGAACAAGAAGCACCCGAACTTGCAAACGGCGCGATAGAGATAAAGGCCATCGCGCGCGAGCCGGGCAGCCGCTCCAAAGTGGCGGTACACGCGGTAGACGAGCATATAGACCCGGTGGGCGCACTCGTGGGCCAGCGCGGCGTGCGTGTGTCCACGGTAATGAGCGAGCTTGGCGGCGAAAAGATAGACATCATTGAGTGGGACCCGGAGCCTGCGCACTTCATTGAAGACGCGCTCTCGCCCGCGAAGGTGCTCGACGTAGTGATCGATGAAGACGAACACAAGGCGACCGTGGAAGTGTCCGAGGATCAGCAATCGCTCGCAATAGGCCGAGGCGGCCAAAACGTGCGCTTGGCTGCTAAGCTGACCGGTTGGCGCATCGACATTCAGTCGGTACGCGGCGAAAGCATGGCGGAAGCCGACGAAGAGGGCATGAACGTGTCCGCTGAGGAGGTGCCTGCTGCGGAGGAAGATATATCCGAGCCGGAGCCGGTGTTGGTGACCGACAGTGAGCCCACTGCCGAGGAGCTCGCGACGGATGAAGACACTCCTCTGAACGACGCGGACGAGAAAAAGAACGACTAATGTGGCGCAGGTAACACTCATTACCGGCAACACACGTAAGTACGAGGAGCTCAAGGCACTGCTTGGGCTCCCACTTGCAATGCACGCACTCGACCTGGATGAAATACAGTCGCTGGACCCACACACGGTTGTGGCGCACAAACTGTGCACCGCGCAAGAGGTGCTGCCGGACAGCGCGGTGCTTGTGGAAGACACATCCCTCACACTCTCCTGCCTCAATGATACCCTGCCCGGGCCGCTCATCCGTTGGTTTGAAGACGCGCTTGATATCCCGGGCATAGTGGCACTCGCCGAGCGATACGGCGACATGCGCGCATGCGCACGTACGGTGCTGGGCTATTCGGTGCCGGGCGTAGAGCCGCTTTTCTTTGAGGGGGTGACCGAAGGCGATCTTGTCTCGCCGCGGGGCGCGCTCGACTTCGGCTGGGGACCTGCGTTTATGCCGCGGGGAGCCACAAAGACCTTTGGAGAAATGGAGCGGACCGAGAAGCACGCGTACAGCATGCGTGCACGTGCGGCGGAAAAGCTCCGCACCCACCTTACGGCACTTCCGCAGGTGTAAGCAGGCTTTGCTTTACATAGCGCACGCGTATCGCTACAGTACATACCATCATTAGCAGCAATCACTAACGCAAGCTCCATGAACCTCTGGCATGACAT
>CAYWMQ010000026.1:0-10117 GCA_964459635.1 uncultured Candidatus Saccharibacteria bacterium
GTGACCCCACGGGGAATCGAACCCCGATTTACGCCGTGAAAGGGCGCTGTCCTAGCCGTTAGACGATGGGGCCATGTACGATCGCAATTGTACTCTACTTGGTTACGCTTTTCTTCCTGCACTGCGCCCTTGAACGGTTAGCCGTGCCCACCCGCAGGTGGGTCCGCCCGCGGGCGGAAAATGGCGCTGTCCTAGCCGTTACCTGCCTGCCGGCAGGCAGGGACGATGCGGCCCGCACTTCGCTCCGATTTCCATCGGAGCTTCGCGCGGCAAGCGATGGTCGTTTGACCGGTACTTGTCCCGCGAAGCTCTTATGCAATTTGAGCGTAGTGGGAGACGATGGGGCCCATTTCGGGAATTGGAATGCGTATCCCCCTTCGCCTGTGGCTACGGTGGGGCACGTGGGAATGGGGACGAGCGCACCTTACCGCACGTTCGTTGGCTCAAACTTTAGCACTATTCACTGAATTTGGCAAAAAGCCTTATGGGCGGTCACATGTACTAGTTAGTTCACCGCCAAATGGCGCAGCCGCACAGTATCGATTTCCCGGGTCACTAATTCCTGAGCAAGCAAAAAGAGAACGGGTCACAGTTGCCTGTGACCCGCGACCTGAAGTCTCGCTCATGCGGTCTTGCGTCGCTTCCAGTATTCATTATGCGTATGTTGTGCCTTGGCAAACACACTATCACGAGGCGTGTATGCATGCCGGGCCGTGCGCGTACCCGCCACCTGCCCCGTCATGAGCTCAACCGCACTATCAAGCGTGTCCACAGCATAGACGTGGAACATGCCTTCTTCTATCGCCCGTACCACATCTTCTCGCAACATAAGGTCTTGGACGTTCTGTTCGGGAATGAGCACTCCCTGTGTGCCTGTGAGGCCGCCCTTGGCCACACAGACGTCGTAGAAGCCCTCAACCTTTTCGTTCACGCCACCTATAGGCAGGACTTGGCCGTGCATATTGCAGGAACCGGTGATCGCAAGCGACTGCTTGACCGGCACACGGGACAACGCCGACACGGTGGCGATGAAAAGCGCCAATGTTGCCGAGTCACCGTCGATACCCCCGTACATCTGGTCGAATGAAATGTGTCCTTCATACGCGGTCGGTACCTTCGCCGCGAAGTAGGAGCGCAAAAGTGCGTCTACGATCCCGTTTGCCTTGACCGCCGTACTGCCGGACTGGTGTATGTCAATGTGACGCAGCTTTCCTTCGCCCGTGGCTGCGTGCACCACCGCCGTGATGCGTGTAGGAGCCCCGAATGCGCTGCCAGCCGACCTTGACGCGGCGTAGACAGCAAGTCCGTTTACCCTGCCCACGGCCGCTCCATCAACGTCCACAACGAGCCGCCCCTCATGAAAGGCCTGCTGTATACGAGCGTATGAAGAGTCAGCGGCAAACCTGCGCTCAGCAAGCACCGCCTGTACGTCCGCACGTGTTACGATAGGGTCCGCTCTGCGTTCTGCCCGCACCAGGAAGTGTGCTTCCTCCATAAGGGAATGAAGCTCAGCCATATCGGCATCGAGTCGCGTCTGACCACCACCCTGTCGCAAGGCGTACTCGATGATGCGCGCAACCGCCCCTGCCTTAAAGCGATGCATGCAGTCCTTTTCGACAACCTCCTTGATCCACTGCGCGTACTGCCCTATCTCATCATCACTTGCCTGAAGTGTATCCTCGATAGTGCCATGGATCGAGAATAGGTCGTTGAAGCCGCTCACATGCTGCTGCACAAGGGCAACGTGCTCTCTGCTGCCGCATAACACAACACGCAGACCGACAGCAGGCATCGGCAACGGGTCCAAGTTGGAAAGTGGCGGCACCGTTATTGCCTTGTCACGCAAAGCCACCAGGAGCGGCCACAGCGTGCCTGTGATGAGCAGGTCCTCAAGTGCAAGTATGAGATACCCGCCATTCGCCTCTTGTAGTGCGCCCGGCACGACCAGTGTATGGTTCGTGGTGATCATGCCCTGCGTGAGCGTGTAGCCAACCATCCCATACAGATCGGTGTGCTTAGAGATGCGCCGAGCAGTAAGCGGTAACGTTTTCGTGTCCTTGTGGTGCACGAGTACGTTCACCTGCCAGGGCACGTCAAGCTGCTGGGCTCCCTCGTCTTCCGTACCCCTACCTGAACGTGCACCGAAAAGCTCCGCGTACTTCAGTACCGTGTACTTTTTCAGAGACGCAAGAAACCTGCCAAATACACTGCCGGCGTCATACGAGGTAAGCTTCACGCGTGCGTACTGAGCCTCAACAAGGCCCTCCACCACTGTACGGGCGATGGCGTCCTGTTTGCGTTGCGCCTCCCGTGCGCGCCGCAAGCGCTCGTGCTTATAGGCAAACGTCCGTGCCGCGATCTCACGACAGGAATCCTCGTACGAAAGCGCGTCAGACGCACACGGCTCCTTGCCATCATCTGGCGTATCGTCACTATCCTCGCTCATACGCCGCAGCTGAAGCGTGTCTTCATCGCCGGGGAGCGTAACCACCTGCAAGCCATGTTGACTTGCCAGGTCAGCAATCGCAACTTCTTCTGCTGCGATCCACTCTTCATACTCCTGCTGTACCCGCAGAACTTCTTCGTTTGTCTGCAGCGCTATAGGCACCTCCGCCTGTAAGGCTGCGAACGCCCTCGCGAGCCCCTCTGCCACTAGCACACCTTTGCCGGCCCCTATAGGTAAACATAGCGGCTGGCGCGGCCGCTCAAAGTTATGCAAGAGCACCCAATCGGCGGGCGGCGGGTGAGCGCCGGCGAGCGGCGTCAAGACGTGGCGCAGGTGCTTTTCAACGAGGTCAAGACTTTCTCCACCGCCTGCGCCGATCACAAGCAGGTGCTTAGCGGCACCGGTGCGCGTTGGGTTGCGCGTAAAGCGAGCAAGTGCTGCGTGGAAACGCTGCTGTGCGCCACCGATAAACGGCGTTGACACATCCGTGTGCGTATTGTCGATACTATCCGGTAACGTAACGTTGCGGTACACCGCGTCTGCAGTGAGTTCTCTACTGGCCATTGTGTGCTGTCTCCTTCTCTCTTCACGACCTTTGTCAAGGTGCAGGCCTCCTTTGCTCATACTACAGAATCAGGCCCCCAACGCAAGCATTGGGGGCCATCGTTCCGATCTTATTCGCCACTCGTTGTGTGGCGCAAGCGCTCCTTGATACGCTCGGCCTCTTCGAGAATGCCGTCATCGAGCAGGTCGCTCAAGTCCAGCTCCTGCTCTTCGCGGGGCTCTTCCGCACTAGCAGCCTGTGCAGCCGCCGTCATGGTATCTACATTAGACATTGCGCAGCTCCTTTCTCTGTTTACACTGATTGTAGCCGCTTGCCTCTAACCTCACAAGGGCCCGGTAAACTCAGGCCACGGAGGCAGCCGGTGACCCGTCTCAAACGGGTCACTCATTGGCACACTATACCTAGTAGGTAGTCCCTCAGGTTCGTCAGCACGGTGTAGACGCGCGAGTGTTACCACGCTCCAATCTGCAGCCGCCATAGTTACGGACGGTTTCAGACCAAGACCGATACACCGCCTCACAATAGCGCCCCGTGTGGCTGCTCTCGTGTTGCCCTCATGCCTAGACGCCGCACTGACCACCGCACTGTCACTCACGATATGACGCTCCGGCCAGCGCGTGCGTATACGCGCACCCAACGCATCGTCCGCGAAGTCATGATACGACATCTCAAGAGAGCGCCGTAGCTGTACTGCTCGATCTTCGTTGTCGGTACGGCCTTCACGCGCCAACGCCGCATTGATCACGGCACGCTTGGTGATGTAGTCGAGGCGGCCAACAAGCCAAGGAATGTTGCGCGCACGCAGGTGTTCGAGGGTTTCCTGCGCCTTGCGTATGACCTCCTCGGCCTCTGCTTTATCGTCCAAGCACTCAAAGCCTGCACGCGCCACAAAGGCCTTGATAGCCGCAACGCAGCGTATCTGGATGTCCAGCGCGGAAACCAATTCGCCCGACTGAAGCTCCAGATCTTTTACCGCAGGGTCAGAACGCTTGGCCAGTGCTTGATTGGCGGCCACAGGGTTCTTCAGGCGAGGAAACGCATCTGTGGCCCCATTTTCCATCATGGCGAGCACAAGCGAGGTAAGGCCGAAGCGCAGAAAGACAGGCCATTCTAGTACGTTGCTGTCACCAAGTATGAGCTGGAAGCGCCACGCACCGGCAGGACTGGTCATGTGCGGCTCATCGCGCGTCAGTATGAGAGGCCGCTTCTGTGTTGAGGATGACGCCATTTCAACTATCATGAAGCCGGCTCGCTGTGAGAACGCATACGTATCATCTCGCGCGTTCATGTACACGCCCGCACCGTCAAGAATTTGTCTTGTGGCGAGGAAAGCAAGCATGGGCTGCCACAACAGAAGCGTGTCTGTGTCGACCTGCTTAGGTATTACATGTGCTCGACACAGGTAGTTTTCGTGATAGCCGTACGTAGCATCGCGCGCTGTACGAAGACCGTCACCTAACTGCTTATCGCATATGTTGTTCGCTATCAGTTTGTACCGCCTTCTTCCGTCAAGCTTGCTCCATATTGGCTCCATAACGCAATGGGCTGCACTGTGATGCGCTACGAGCTGTTTCGCACTCCTGCACTCCGGGCTGGCATACTCCACAAACTGATTCATGTCCACGTATGTGCAGCCACCGTTCGGTAGCCAGCCCCTCGCGCGATGTATAGGATCTGAACCATCCACTTCAAGTAGCATACGCTGGTGTGCCGCATGCTGTACGGTCCGCAAATTGGCTTCGGTTACGAACGGGAAAAGCTCATGCGCTGCGGACAAGTCCACAAGACCATGCTCCCGCTCAAAACCAACTATTCGCGGCAATACCACATACTGTGCGCGTGTCATTATTCACCTCAATGTTGGGTGGGGTTGTACAGTGTGGTGACTTTTGCAACGTCATACGCGCCGGATGCGGCCCGTCGAACAAGCTCTCGACTTGTCGGATCGCCATCAAGCAGGCGCTTGCACTCTTCTCTTCCGCCTTTTCGCGGGTCACCGAGTTCGATGGTGTGCCCGGCAATATGTACTTCATGCCACGAGATGAGCTTGATCTCAGCACCATAGCGCCGAATGAGCTCGCTACGCAGGTATGCACGTGTGTCCGCGGGCGGAACGTTCATCCACGCATCGACCTCTTCTTCAGTAAAGAGCGTGTGCGCTTGTCCGGCTCGCACAAGTCGCTGATACAGAGACGCGGCGCGGTTGGTTGTATGGTACTGCAATGCCGCGTGTGCCGCCCGCGCATGGTTGTAACTCTCAAGCTTGCCTTGCTTACAGAGAACATCCAGCAGTGTGCGTTTGAGAGCCCATCCCAGGGATCTGGCTATGGTACGTTCTGGATGCGCACTTGAGAGCCCCGTCTGTACCTGCCTCCACAGCGCACATCCCCTGCTCCATTCTGACGTCGCGGGCTCCGCAATGTCGGCTAGGTATCCTTCCGCAAGCCTGAGAAACTCCTCCATGCACGAAAGCGCTGTGCGCTGCATGCCGTCGCGAAACCGGAGCGCGTGTTGTAGGGTAATGTCGTATGACACTTCGTGCATCTCGCACACAGGCTCCAGAAGCGGCACGGACACGAATGATTCCGCACGCTGCAAGTATCCATCCTCAATCATGCGCAGCACGAGGCCCGTACATGCGAACTTAAGCACCATACTCAGCTGAGATACGTTGCTGTCACCACATATTACATGCAACCGCCGCAGTCCCGTTTCCGCAGCTGTGTAGGCGATGTTACGGGTGTTCAAGATGCCGCGGCGGAACGTTGTGTCTAGGGATGCTATCTGTTCAAAGTGTTCAGCGCGCTCGCTTAGCTGATACATCACCCTTGCGCGCCTCCGTGAACCGATCTTACCTTCCCCCGTCAGTACTTGACGAACAATGAGGAACAACAGCAGCGCATGCGTAGCTGGCGTGTAGCGATGCATGGTATCCCGCGTCCAACGTGCAACACGCCGTTGCCGCCACCGAAGTGCGGGTGGTATAACCTCATCGTAACGCGATGCGGTGAGCAGATAATTTTCGTGACCACCCCAGCTCTCATGACCGCCGTTACAGTTGTTCTTATACACGTAGAGCGAAAGACCAGGCTCTCGTAACTCTTTGCGAAGCCGCTCCTCCGCCACGACGCGACAGCGCTCAACGATAGAGTCGCCCGCGAGCTGGGCAAGCGCAGCGCTAAACGGGCCACGTGTTTCCGGACACGAATACTCAGGATGAAGCAAGTCCGGGTAATAGCGCGCACCATTGCCGAGGTACCAGCCCGTTACGCCGCGCCGCTGTTGCGCGGCACTATCTTGTTCCGTGTATTCTCTTTTTCCTGCAAGTGCTTCCTCAACACGTAGATGCTCCGCAAGTGTCTTGATACCCATACGCTGTGTCTCAACCGCACCGGGACAGACCGCTGTAAGCGCATCCATCAAGGCGTGTAAGGAGAGAAGCGTGAGCTCGTCCGGGTGCCAGCTCCTGTTGCATGCAAGTGGGTCAAGCGTGACAAGATGAGCATACTCTGTCTCGCTACCAAGAATAAAACCGGTTTGCCGCATGTTATTACTCCTGCACTAGTGAGGCACGCGTAGAAAAATCCCGGCAACGCGCCGGGATCATGAGTGGCATGTCGCAGTACTAGCGCGACGACGCACTGTGCGCACGATCTTCAAATCGCACAGCCTTAAGCGCAGCCGACGCGTGGATGACTCCTTCCATGTACAGCACGCTCTCAAGTGTTACCGCACCCATCTGCTGAGCCCGTTCGATGAACGCCTCAGCGGCGCAAACCTCAAGGTCGGACCGTACCACACCAAGTGGTTCTGTCTTGGGAGCCAGAGCATACCGCTGCACAGCGCGGCGTTTTGCTTTATTGACGATACCTTCGATGATGGCTCCGGATATCATGTCCGGATAGCGCACTACCTGGCTTTTGCCATCCGCAAATGTGAGCGTGCAGATGACATTGTCAGATTCATCGTAGAGCTTGCGCACGACGCACTCAACCAAGTAGTCGCGCGCCTTGCTTGCACTATGGCGGAAGGCAAAAGCCTCACCGGTGGGTCGGCCTTCGATGTCCGTGGGCTCGTAGATATCCACATTATACTTGGTGTGCACTTCGTCCCACGAGTCCTTCAGGTACACCTTGAAGATCTCGATGACACCTTCCCTGGTGGGCCGAGTAAACGTGAATGTTTGGTCACAGCGCCCAGGCCGCAGCACCGCAGGATCGATACGATCGATGCGGTTGCTCAGCAGTACCGTGTATACACCACCTCTTCCTTGGAAGTCATCCATGAGCGTGCAGAGCTGTGGGACGGTCGTAGATGAGATATCTGTCGATATGCCCGCCCCGCGGATGCCGAAGACACCCTCACTTTCGTCAAACGCCACGATCACAAGTTTTTTGCGGCTTGTGAGCGTACGCGCTGTTGTATACACATCACGGATGGCGGCTTCGGTGTTGCCGAGCCATTTGTCCAACAAGGACGAGGTAGGCACGTACAGCAACGCAACTTCCATTGCCGGGTCGCCGGTAGACCGGCGGAGTTCTTCCGCTATTTCATGCACCACCACACGCAAGAGTAGTGTTTTGCCTGTACCCGGTGGACCAACCCACACACTGCCCCTGATAGGACGAGCCCCGATCTTGCTCGTAGCTTCGTCGTAGACAAGCGGCAGTATAAGGTCTTCGGTAAGTCGTCGCCTGAGATCGCCAACGCCACCTATGTCGCGCCATGTGGCAGTGGGCGCTTCGATCACGTACGGGGAGCTCGCGCGCTCAGAAAGCACGGACACGATCATACGGGTCACTGCATCAAAGACAACACGTGCGCCCGGCTCAAGCTTGAGAAGAGACGCCTTTGCCAAGCCCGGCGTGGGCTCAACCAACAACTGCGTCTGGCTACCAGTGGGTGTTACCAGCACAGAGCCCGACACGTCTCCCGCTTCACGTATGACCTCGTTGACCACTGCGATGGATGGGTTGAGCGAGGTGCAGTCAAGCACGTCAACAACAAGACCTCTTGCCGTGACGAGTGTCTGTCCGGGCACAAGCGTATCGGGATGTACAGGTTCTTCCGCCATAAAAACTTGTGAAAGCTTTCCACCCGCCTCGATGACCTCGACCTTGTACATGATCTGCTTGCGGAGGCTGCCCTCACCCACTGTTTCGGTTCCCATCACTTTCCGGAACCATACATATGAGCGCGGCGGTGCAATAGCCATCTCAAGCTGTGCGCGCTGCTTACTGAGTCGTTGTGTGAGATCTTCGATCATTCGAGCAGCCGCTTCGTCGCTTACCTTTGCAGGCTGGATCTGCTCCTCTTTGTGTTCCTTTTCAACAACGCTAGCTGTACCTTCCTTCGTCGCCATATCACGCTCCTTTCATAGCCGACTTATACTACTGAGGTACCTTGATTGTAAAGGTGCGCTCCATTTCCCAGAATATAGTGGTTTTGAAAACACAAAATATTGACAAATCTTGCATACTCTGTATGACGTGTTCCACGTCATACCACATGCCCTCCATGGACGGCAATTTGAGCCTCTTGCGAAATCTGTGCTGTAGCAAAAAAAAACGACTTTTAGGCCAGCGATCAAGCTACACAATAAGAAGCACGCGCGGTTTTAACCCGCGTCGCGGGAATACACGATGACCTTCAGTGAGACCCTTGGATGAACACATCGTACGATTATGCGACATACGAAGTGGATGCAAGAAGGCAGGACTGAGCGGAGCATCTAGGAGGAGCCAGCGTCATGTTCGTTGTGCTCGATCTCCGCATCCATGGGGAGATAGAGCGTAAAGCGCGAGCCTTCGCCCTCGACCGAGCTTACATGTACAGAACCGCCCATGAGCTCCACAAACGTACGCGTAAGGTATAGCCCCAACCCGGAGCCATGTACCCTGCCCCGCTTGACCTTGGCCTTATAGTACGGCTCAAAAAGGTGTGGCAGGTGATCCGGGGCGATACCTCTCCCGGTGTCCGTGACGGATACTTCAATGCCTTTATCGGCGGGACCTAACCGTACGGTGAGCACACCGCCTTCCGGCGTGTATTTAATGGCGTTTGAGAGAAGATTGGCCACACAGTGTTTGAAGAGCATGGGGTCAAGTGTCGCATACAGTACCTTATTCACGCCAAACGTCTTGAGCACAAGTCGCTTGTTCGTGCGTTGTGGCTCAAAACGTTCAAGTACTTCACGTGTGATGCGTGCAATATCGGTACGTACGGGCTCCACTCGCACCTTGCCTTCGTCGAGTCGGTGCACCTCCAAAAGCTCGTCAATAAGGGCACTAAGCTGCTGCACGCCCTCCGTAAGACCCGCGAGCGGTGCGTCAAGCCCGGGCACCTTCTGCTTCATTGCCGTATCCTGCAATATTTCTCCATACAAGCTGATCGTTGTGATAGGGTTGCGCAGTTGATGAGCGGCAAAAGAAACAAACTCGCTTTTTAGTCGCTGCACTTCTTCCACATGGGCTATAGTGGCATACACCACACGCCTGTTTGCGTACCATATACCGAGGTACGCGAGCAGCGTTACCAGTGCAAGCGTGACAATATGTCGATAGAAAATTCCGTGTGCTTTGGCTACGAGCGCGTCCCAGTGATATGCCAACGCCAGAGTTCCATACTCATCGCCGTTCACTTGAAATGGTACATGTGCATATACATGAGGCGTATCGTGCGGCTCGTCAGCGTAGAACGTGCCCGGACTCACTGTTGCAAATGCAGCCGCAAGCTGCGGTAGACCCTGCAGCACATCCGCATCACCGTGATGTTCGCTGTCACTACGGTAGGCCATCACCACTCCGTTAACACCCCCGATAACTACGTCGAATACGTTGGGTACACGAGGATACCCACTGTGAAAAACGAGAAACCCGGCGTCTATGTACGATACAAGCACATACGAAACCGCCGTACCATCCGTACGCGGCTGTGCGATAAGCAGATATGGCTTTCCTTCTACATCTACAAAACTGCCGATAGTTGGCGCGTGCGTTTCTAGTGCCCTGACAAAAAAGGGCCGCTGCGCAAACGTATCGCGCCGCGGCCCATCCTGAAGTGCCCGCACTTCCTACACCCGTCACATGTCGAACGTCACGGTGCTG
>CAYWMQ010000027.1:0-9902 GCA_964459635.1 uncultured Candidatus Saccharibacteria bacterium
TGGCCGCATACCGGTGCAAAGTGCGAGGTTCAGGCGAGATGCATCGTCGAGCACTGCACCATTTCGTTTCAAAGAAAGCACTTGATATAGACGGGTTGGGTCCGGAAACTATCGATCTCCTCTTGGACAAGGGGCTTGTGACGTCACCTGCTGATATCTTTTCACTGAAAGAAGGAGACCTTGCCGGGTTGCCGGGTTTTAAAGACAAGTCCATACATAATCTGCTTAGTGCCATCGACAAAGCACGTAACGTGCAGTTCGCGCGGCTTCTCTTCGGCCTTTCCATAGACCAAGTGGGTGAGGAGACCGCCCGCGCGCTCGCACACCATTTTGGATCATTGGATGCGCTACGCTCCGCAACAGCTGAGGAGCTTACCGCAGTGGAAGGGGTGGGGCCTGTGGTCGCCACCTCCGTGCATGAGTGGTTTCGCGATACGCGGCACCGCGAAATGCTGGACACACTCCTACCACACCTCACCATAGAGAAGCCGCAGGCGACGCCGCGGGGTGCGGGGCCGCTTGCAGGTAAGACGGTCGTGGTCACCGGCACGCTCGTTACGCTCTCACGCGATGACGCGCATGAGCGCATACGGCAAGCGGGCGGCAAAACAGCGAGCAGCGTCTCAAAGGCGACAGACTACGTCGTGGTGGGGGACAATCCGGGCAGCAAGGCTGCGAAAGCAGAGCAGTTGGGAATACCGGTCCTCGACGAGCAAGCATTCAAAAAGCTTATCGGGTAGCACGGGCCGCTCGCCCTTACTTAAAAGTCATGCTACGCTAGCTCCATGCTTACCAAAGCCGAAGTACAAAAGCTTGCCGACCTGTCGCTCCTCGCTGTCTCAGAGGAAGAGCTGGATCGCTTCACAGGCGAGATTGACGCTGTATTGACCTATGTATCCGAGCTTTCTTCTCTTGCCGCCGAAACGACTGGCGTGCCTGCCGTACCCGAGCTTCACAATGTCATGCGCGAGGACGAGAACCCCCACGAACCGGGTCTCTACACCAAAGCGCTTCTTGCCGCAGCGCCGGACAAAAAGGACGGGTATGTGCGGGTGAAGAAGATCTTATAGACGAGTAGAAAGTAGAATGTAGTAAGTAGAAAGGATCATGACGGACGTATCGAACCTCACTATTACCGAAGCGCGCAAGTTGCTTGATGCCAAAGAGCTGTCGGCTGTGGAACTCGCGCAGACATGTCGTGATGCTATTGCGCAGAAAGACGGAGACATCCATGCGTACTTGGAAGTGTTTGACGATGCGCTGGCGGCAGCGAAGCGCGCGGACGAACGACTGGCGGTGGGGGAGCGAGCACCCCTCCTCGGCATCCCACTCGCCATGAAAGACAACATCCTCATAGAGGGTAAGCATGTGAGTGCGGCGTCGAAGATACTGGAAGGGTATGTCGCGCCCTATGAGGCCACCGTAACACGCAAGCTGCGCGAAGCGGGAGCGGTCTTTCTCGGCCGTGCGAACTGCGACGAGTTTGCGATGGGGTCATCCACCGAGAACAGCGCCTACGGTGCGACCCGTAATCCTCTTGATCGCACACGCGTCCCCGGTGGAAGTTCCGGCGGCTCAGCTGCAGCGGTGGCGGGCGGTATGGCGCTCGGTGCCCTGGGCTCTGACACCGGCGGGTCTATCCGCCAGCCGGCGGCCCTCTGTGGCATCGTGGGACTCAAGCCCACCTATGGTTCCGTCTCCCGCCACGGGCTCATTGCGATGGGTTCGTCACTTGATGTTATCGGGCCGCTTACTCGTTCGGTATCGGATGCAGAAATTGTGTTCAGCGCGATCCGTGGCGTGGACAGGTATGACTCGACGACGCTTCCGGACACGAAGCAGAGCATCAGTTCTAAGAGCGCCTACACCATCGGCGTACCGCGCGCGTTTCTAACCGATGGAGTGGACCCCGATGTGTTGACTGCGTTCGAAGCCGGTCTTGCGGCGCTGCGCGATGCGGGCCATACGGTCGTTGATATTGAGCTTCCTACCATTTCGTACTCGCTCGCTACGTACTACGTCATCATGCCGGCGGAAGTGTCTACCAACCTTGCGCGTTTTGATGGAGTGCGCTTCGGCCTCCATGTGGACGGTGAAGACCGTATTGGTGACTACAAAGAGACCCGTGGGCGCGGTTTCGGACCCGAAGTACGCAGGCGCATTCTCCTCGGTACGTATGTGCTCTCAAGCGGGTACTACGAGGCCTACTATGGGAAGGCTATGGCGGCGCGTGAGCGCATCCGCCACGACGCGCGGGAAGCCTTCCGGCAGGTAGATGCAATAGCCACACCGACCACACCGTCTCCCGCCTTTAAGCTGGGTGAAAAGTCCTCCGACCCGCTTTCCATGTACCTCGCGGACATCTTTACGGTATCGGCAAACATTATTGGTGCGCCGGCTTTGTCAGTGCCGTTCGGAACAGCTGAGCGCGATGGTGTTTCGCTTCCTATTGGCTTTCAGCTCATGGCGCCGGAGATGGGCGAGAAAACTCTTTTTAGACTGGGTAAAGCGCTAACCGGAGAAGAAGAAAACTAGCACAAAGCACAGCATAAAAAACTTTTAAATCAAAAATCACAAGTTCCAAATAAGCACCAAACTACAAATCCAAACTATCGAACATCAAAGCCCGGTTCCTCGCTTTCGTGTTTTTGAAAGTTTGTGAGCTGCTTGGAGCTTGAAATTTTGAATTTGTGATTTAGTGTGCGTGGCACCAAGGTACATATTCGACGTACTCCCCACTCCTGTAGCCACTGCCATACCTTGCCTCGCAGGTGTGCGCTACAATGAAGGCATGGCCGAAGAGAAAAGTACAAGTAGCAACAAGGTGAGCGGTGATGATCTCCTCCTGGCGGTGCTCGCGATACTTCTCGTGGGACAAATGGTGCAACGTGCACCTGCGTTGCTGGAGGAGAAGCTTGGCATAGACGTGGGTGGTGTGTCAGAGGAGTTGGGCCTTGGGTCTCAGAGCCTCAGTCCCGACACGCCGCTTGGCACTGCGGTATCCGCACCTCGGGGTGCGCCCTTTTATGACGTGCCGGACGGAAAAGAGACCGGGAGCTTCGGTGTCGGTGAAACGCTTACGCTTGTGGGCGGCCCGAAAATCATTGGCGTTGATTCGTGGTGGGAAGCCGAGTCTCAAACCGGTCGGGGATGGGTGGAAAGTGACGGGCTTGTGCGTGAAGGGTGGGGCGGGTTATCCGGCGACACGCCGCTCAGTACCCACGTGCGTGCCGCGTTTGATGCGGACGTCTACCGTACCCCGGGGGGCGGTGCGATCGCCGGAACACTTGCGCGCGGCGCACGCGCCACGCTCGAGGGTGGGCCGAGGAGTGAGGGAGGAGGCACATGGTGGCTCCTTGCGGCCGAAGAGGGCGATGTACGTGGCTGGGCGCCCGAGGGCGCTCTCGAGCTTGCAGCCGGCAAGGCGTTCGTAGAGGGTGCAGCCATCGAAACGGTACAGGATGCTGATCTGTTCGAACGGCCCGGCGGTGGCAGGACTCTCGGCTTTCTGCGCGAGGGAGAAGCAGGTGAAGTGCGCGGCGGCCCTGAGTCGAGTGGAGGCACATTTTGGTGGCTCATACGAGCAGAGGATGGCACAGAAGGGTGGGTCGCGGAGGATGCGCTAAAGAGCGGAGGAGTGGCCGGAGGCATCCGCACCGCATGGCGTGTATTTATTATTGTGTCGAGTATCGTGTCCGTACTTTTACTTGTCGGGGTGCTGTACTTCACCTTTCGTGCCAACCAAATACGCGCACATGAGGCGCGGCGCATCCGGGAAGCCATACCGCGCGACGTGAAGCCGAAACGTAATGAGCGTTGGGATCAGATACTCGCCAACGTAAGTTCACAGAATCCGAACGACTGGCGGCTCGCTATTATTGAAGCGGATATTATGCTTGATGAGCTTTTGTCTCGCGCCGGGTACCAAGGGGCGTCGCTCGGCGATAAGCTGAAGAGCGTGAGCAGGGGCGACCTGGCCTCGCTTGACGCGGCGTGGGAGGCACATAAGGTGAGGAATCAAATAGCGCACGCCGGCTCAGACTATATCCTGACGCAGCGCGAGGCGCGTAAGGTGATAGAGCTCTATGGGACGACCTTTTCCGAACTTAAGGTTATTTAAATGACAAGTTGCGCGTACCCCTCTTGCTATGGTACGCTTACCAGCACCTCATTGCGGGGTAGAGGAGTAGTACCTCGACAGGCTCATAACCTGTAGACCCCGGTGCAAGTCCGGGCCCCGCAACAGATACCACAAGCACCCTGATTACGGGTGTTTGTGCGTAATGTCTGAGCCGCTTGCTCGTCTGCTATACTACAGCTTGTATGCATACATTACGTACCCTTGTTGCGCTTTGCGCACTTATTACACTGGCATTGCCGCCACATATCGTGCAGGCGGGCATTCTGCTGGGCAAGGAAGACCGTGAAAGGCAGGAAACACGTGCCGGCGCAAGCAAAGAGACGAGTGGCCGCTGGGTTATGGCCTACTACGTCGGCTACCAAAACGGGTATCTCAAGCCGCGCGATGTGGATTACACTCTCATGACGCATATTGTGGTAGGCGGAGTGGGTATACGCGCAGACGGTTCGCTTGATGAGCATTGGCATCTTCCTGATGGCGATGGGCGTGCCATGGCACTCGACGTGGGCAAGCGCGCTAAGAAAGCGAATGTCCGTACCCTTATATGGCTTGGTGGACCAAATGAGGAAGACAAACTTTTTGCCGCGACGAGTGATGCTGTGCGTCCCACTACCGTAAAGAACATTCTCGCGCTCGTGGACAAGCTTGCGTATGACGGCGTGGACATCGACTGGGAGCCGGTGCGCAAACAGGATGAGCCGCGCCTCCTTGCGCTTGTGCGCGATCTGCGGGCAGCTCGCCCCAACCTCCTCATTACCGTGCCCGTGAACTGGGTGCCGAGCAATATTGCGGCCACCAAAGACCTTAGTGTGTACCGTGACATGGCACAGTACGCGGACCGTCTTTTTATCATGAGCTACTCCATGGCCGGGCCGTGGATCGGCTGGGATACGTGGCATGGGAGCGCCCTCTCCGGTGCTACGAGCAAGACCCCCAGCTCGCTGGAAAGCAGTGTAGCCGCATACCGACGCGCGGGTGTACCGGCCGCTAAACTCGGCATTGGCGTAGGCACCTACGCTACGTGCTGGAAATATCCGGTGAAGCGGCCTGCCACGAGCGTGCCCGCGAATTATGCCCCCGCTATGGTAAAAAGCATGAGCATGCGCACGCTTGAGGATGACTACTATGCGAAGCGGTATGAGAAGTGGGACGCGACGGCACAGGTACCGTACCTTTCATTCAGCAAGAAACGCGGAGGTCTTGCGTGTGGGTTTATTTCGTACGAAAATGAACGCTCCATTGCCGCAAAGACGGCGTACGTTACGTCGCAGGCACTGGGGGGTGCGCTCGTGTGGAACATCGGCACCGGCTATATGCCTGATAACTCTCGCAGCAAGCGCCATCCGCTCCTCGGTGCTGTATACAAGGGGCTGCGGTAGTGTGAGCGGTGCCCGCGCACTTGCAGTGCTTCTACTCATGAAGCACCCGTGCTATAGTCGGCCTATACACGGCACCTAGCCCCGTCGTGTACGTCATATTGTATGTCACCTATCGTAAAAAAAGACCTTATTCGCCGTGCATGGGAGCTTACCAAGCGCCATTGGCTCGTGCTGGTGGGAGCATGCGCTATAGTGCTTGTAGTGAGTGGCGTGCTCGACCATTTCACCGGACAGGTCGAAAAAGAGAGTGCAGTGCTTGGTGTGGCGCTTACGCTTGTGGCGTTTGCGGTGAGCGCCGCGCTTCAGCTTGGCATTGCACATATCACCTTACGTATCGCAGATGGAGAAGAGCCGGCGCTTGAACAGCTGTTTGCAGATATCGAACGCATATGGCCGATGGTTGCGGCCACGGTCATATACAGCGTCATCGTCATCGCCGGTATCATACTTCTTATCGTTCCCGGTATCATATGGGCAATCCGCTATGGACAGTACCCCTACGTGCTCATCACGAGCAGTAAAGGCCCGCTCCATGCGCTTTCCGAAAGTGCACGCATTACAAAAGGTCATGTGTGGCAGCTATTTTTGCTCGGACTCATCATTATACTGATCAATCTCGTCGGCGCGGCTCTTTTGTTTGTCGGCCTCCTGGCTACCATACCGCTTACGCTGGTGGTAGGCGGGCTCGTATACCGGGTGCTTGTGCCGAAAGATGAAGTGGTGCATGTAGAGCCGTCGTCCAAGGATGTGCCCGCACCCGACGCTTCACCTAAAGAGGCATCCATAGAAGCGTAGTGTTGTTCGCGTTGAAACGCCGCCGCTCCCATGTTATCGTGCATGGGTCGGCGTAGCTCAGGTAGTTAGAGCATGGGACTCATAAACCCAAGGTCGAAGGTGCAAGTCCTTCCGTCGACACCAAAGCAGTGTGCGATAGCGTGCCCGCGACCAAAAGGCGCTATACTTTATGGATGCGTATAGTTTGCGTTGTTGGCATGCTTGATCTGCCCGGGAGCGAGGGGCGCTTTTGGAGCAGGTGGCGGTCCTCGTTTGCTGAGATAGCGCCTGATGCGGAATTTGTGGTAGTGCGGCATTTGTATTTTCCGTGGCAGCGCGGACGTATGGGTGTACTGGCGCGCGAATTGGTTGAGCGGTTTGACGATGGGCGGCCCGTCGTGCTGTTCGGATACAGCCTGGGAGGATGTATCGCCAGGTCGGCGGTTTCTCTGTTCAAAGCAAGCCGCGTCTTCTCAGTTCTTACTCTGAACAGCCCACACGCCGTACATCGATTGTTCGGCCTGCGGTATTTCCCCACCGATGTGCCGGTGGTCAGCATAGGTTCCGTGCTGGATCTGCTTGTTCCGTTTCCCCTTACCTGCTTGCGCGGCAGTAAAAAGAACGTGCTGTACGCTGACCACTATGTTGCGTACGCGCTGAGCGCAGGGATGAGAAGGAAGGTGCTTCGTGTTGGTGCGCTTGAAAAAGCTGTGCAAGTGGGGTAGTGTAAGTGGCGTTGCGGGTGTAGCTCAGCTGGTTAGAGCGTCCGCCTGTCACGCGGAAGGTCGAGGGTTCAAGTCCCTTCACCCGCGCAACGCAATAAGCCCTTCGGGGTTTTTTGCGTTGCGCGGGTGAAGGGACTTGAACGTGAAGGGGGTCGGGGAAACGGCAGTTTCCCCGTGGAGGAATCCCACAAAACCGAGTGGTTTTGTGAGCGCAGCGACCAACTGGAGCGAGCAGTGAAACTCCCTTCACCCGCGCAACGCAATAAGCCCTTCGGGGCTTTTTGCGTAGGCGGTCGAGCGAGGCACCTGCGCACCTCGCGTGCGATATGCTACAGATCGTAGTTCGTGTGTAGGCCTGTCACGAATGGTCGCGAGGGTCTTGCCGGTCCGTTTGCTTGGCAAGCTTAGTTCGTGATGTTTTGCGTGCGTTTTTGTATCGCAGGGTCAGGGCGGGCTCTGCGACGGGGCTGCTGCGAAGCGTTACGCGTACAGAGCCATACAGTCCTTTCGCTTTCTTTTTCAGTGATTGTTGTCGTGAACGTGCTACGACGCAGTCGTTGTTTATGAGTGTAATACCGGGCATGTATCGCGCAGCTTCACCCACCGCCTGCACGCCGCCTTTTTGAGGCTTGTGCCCGTGAATGACCACCTCAATCCCCATTTCTGTGAGCAGTGCACTTACCTCTGCGCCATGTTTTTTATAGTACTCGTCCGGTGCTATGTTACGGAACAAGTTCTTCTCGCCGGTTACCCTGTTGAGTTTTTCATAGGAAAAGTCAGATATCGTTGAGCCTTTACCTTGCGTTATTTCCTCTACGCTCTGCTTGTAGTGTGCATTTAGGACGGCAATGCCAGCCTGCAGGTCTTCATGCTTGCGCAGCTCGTACAGGAGCTCGCGCGTAGGGTAGCCGTGCATAAACAAGATCTGGCCCTCCGCGTGGAGTACGCGCATCTGCTTGAAATCTTCCGCCACGTACGGGCTAGATACCACAAAAGGCAGACGTTCGAGCATTTCTATCTCGTGATTACCCGCGATGAGCAAAACTTCGCAGCTTTCCGGTGCGGTCTGCTTCAAGTGCCGCATGTAGACGAGACTGGTCACGTCGGGACGGAATTTGTTTATAAGGTCGCCTGTATGGATAATTTTTACGTTGCGCGTGTTCGGCGTCCACTCGCCGTTCTTATCAACAATTCCGTACAGGCGCAAATTTTGCTGCAGCACTTCCACATCGTTATCCGTGTCAGAGATAGTGATTATTTCAATGCGGTGCTGCCCACTCTCCGCATTGCTACCTGCAGCTTCTTCTCCGTCCTCATACGTGCTGTCGGGAATGCCCCCATACTCATCCAATGTATCGGCGTAAAGAAATGGATCGGGTTCATCGGTGGGAAGGTGTGGATGTTCCATGGCCCCAGTATAGCAGACCAGGTGGTGCGGTGGGGTACTGTACGGAGGGCGGGCATTTCAGCGAGCGCGGCTCATTGACGAGCCACATATTTACGCTACAATGATGGCCGGTTGGAAGGAGGCACAGATGTACACACCGGTAGGTTCTCCGAAGGCTGAAACAGCCGAAGATCTAGCCGCCCTTGAGGTGCAGTTGGAGCGCATGTCACCCGAGGACGTTGCTGCGTTGCTCGCAAGCGTCCGGCGTATGGCCGCGTATTGCTTTGCGGATCGGCCTGAACAGGCCGCTAAGGTTGATTGGGCCATCCTTTGGCTCAAGCACGAGGCGAAAATTCGCAAGGGCGAAAAGGGACTTTCGCCGCTTTCGCATCACGGTGCTATCAGGTAGCCTATCGAGCACCCCGCAGCTCTGCTGCGGGGTGTCCAATTACCGAAAGGATCCATACCACATGAAAAGAGAGCACATTCGCAGGTACCGGTCTTCCGCGCCGTATGCCTTACCGTTCTTTGTTGCACTCGCGCTCGCGGTGGCGTATCCATTTGCGACAAGAGAGCCGCGCGCATCGGTACCGTCCGCACCACCGCAGCTCGCACAAGCCGTGGTGCCGGTGGCGCTGCCGCAGCAACAAGTGCCGGAGCGAAAAGCGACACCACAGGGTACGTCCACGCTCGAAGATCTGGTGTCGTTTGGCGCTCTGTATCCGGTACTCAAAGTGCGAGACGGCGACACGTTCGAAGTCGAGATAGATGGGAAGCCCGAGCCGGTGCGCCTCATCGGCGTGAACACACCTGAGACGGTGCATCCTAGCAAGCCGGTGGAGTGCTTTGGAAAAGAAGCCTCCAACAAATTGAAAGCGCTTCTCACGGGCACCTCCGTGGCGCTCGTCGCAGACCCTACCCAGGGGGACCGCGACCACTATGGCCGACTGCTTCGGTATGTGTACCTGCCGGACGGCACATTCGTGAACAAATCACTCATCGCCGAAGGATTTGCGCACGAGGCAACATACGACATACCGTACAAGTACCAGGCGGATTTCCGGAAGGCTCAAGCGGCAGCAAAGGAACAGGAACGTGGGCTTTGGGGGTCGCTGTGTAAAGGCAAGACGGACGCGCCGGCCGCTCCCGTACAGCCCGTGCCCGCGAACGGTTGTACTATCAAAGGCAACGTGAGCGTAAGCGGCGCGAAAATATACCACATGCCCGGCTGCGGCTCGTACGACAAGACATCCGTCAACGAGAGCGCGGGCGAACGCTGGTTTTGCAGCGAGCAGGAGGCTCAAGCTAATGGGTGGCGAAAAGCCAGAAATTGCCACTAGCCGCACCTGTGCATACACGTATACTGAAAGGGCGGAGCGATCCGCCCTTATCTGTAACTCTTTTCATATGTCTTTACTCCAGTATGTGTACCTCTATGCACTCACGGTGCCGGTCTTTTTTGCCATAGACATGCTGTGGCTCGGTGTTGTGGCGCG
>CAYWMQ010000028.1:0-9869 GCA_964459635.1 uncultured Candidatus Saccharibacteria bacterium
TGACCATCCTGGTAGCGACTAAAGAACAGAAAGCCGTTGTGCCCTTCCCTATTGGGGCTCGCGCTCTGGTTGGATGCGCGAATCTTGAAGTACGCTTGCTGCACAGGATTTGCCCATGCACTCTTTGTGATGAGGCGGAAGATGTTTTGCGGGTGTGCACCATTGTCCGTGTCGGTCGGATTGGCGCTCGCGTAGAGCTTGTACCAGCGATCCGTGGATGGCAATGCCCCCAGGATGGTGCGCCCTATGCCGTTTTGCGTTGCGAAGTACGCACCGGAGTTGAGCCACCAGTCCCCGCTTTTACTCTCACTCATCGATCCTGTTTCTTCCCATGTACCGTTTATGCCAAGCCCATACGTGCCGCTGGCCGGAACCTCGGCATCGTCTGCCGGCGCGGGTGAAGGCGCGGTGGTGGTGCTAGAGCTCGCATGTGGATCGGATACGGGCGTTTCCTCGACCGGCGCGGGAGCGGGTGTCTCGGACGCGGGTGCTTGCGGCACAGCGGCCGCTGCGGCACCCTGTACTTTTACATTGTCATACGACACGTCCATGTAGTCACTTGCAAACCCGATGCGCCCCGGACCCATGAAGGGCGCGCCACCGGATAGAGCCCCGGTGTCGGTTACCGCCGCGACTTCGCGCCAAGCCTCTTGCGCTGTTGCGCGGACCTTGAACGATATTTTGAGCGCGCCGGATTGTGCGGGTGTCATTTCCATGCGCATCATAATGGGTGTATTGAGCGGAATGAGATTGGGCGCTGCCGAAGCGCTGTATGTGCCGGGCACGAAACGTCCCGAAGCGAGCTGATAATGCTTGCCATCGTGCTTGCGCTTTATGGCTGCGGTACCGTCCTGACGTATGCTCGCGTAGTAGTAGTTTGCATCGTCGGTATAGCCTGCGACAACGTGCACACCGTTATACGCATGACGATTGCGCGTGTCGGTTAGGTTTACGGCGGTGACACGGGCGGTCACCTCGACACTTGGTGCACTCCACGTGGCGCGCGTGAGCATGCGGAACAAGTTTTGCGGATGCGTGCCCCTATCCGTCTCAATGGGGTACGCGGACTTATAGAGCACCGCCATAGGGTCCTTGGCGGGGAGGGCGCCGCGCACGGTACGACCTTCACCTCCTTCCAGCACCAGGTAACCCCCGGACGCGAGCCACCAGTACGGGCTTGTGCTTTTTTCCGGACTTGCCGCTTCTCGCAATGTACCGGGAACACTAAATGCGTACTGCCATGTTTCTGTCGCCGCATGTGCCTCAGAAGTAAGGAGTGCGTGCGCTGACGCGCCAATCACACTCAGTACGAGCGCTACGCCGATGCTCCACACTATGAGTTGATCGGCTCGAAGCGCAAGTATCGCGCCGTGAGCGCGGGGCAATCTTCGACGATTGGAATTGGTACGTGTGTATGAGTCTTGCATTACGTTGATATTTTTATTGACGACTAAAACTGCGACCGAACGACACTTTCTCGACCGCATCGCGAGTATAGCCAGCTTCATAGGTTCTTCATATCCACATGCGCGACCACGTTCATGAGCACGGTATGTCGCCAAAATGAGCCGCTCCCGCATTTGTTCTGTTTGAGCAACGTGCAACAGAACACAGTGTGCCAACAACGCAAGAGTTCATCCGCGCTTAATGTGCTCTGCGCTATAGTTCCGTTACAAGCACTATTTTCACGGCTGTGCTCGGGGTACGCCGGCGGCGCACCGAACACACCATCCTCTGCCTATGAATCAGGTACTCACGGAGGCCCCCACGGCCAGCACATTACGCATGTCCGCCCTGACGCCGGCGATACGTCTTTTTCTGTTCAGGACGGGGCTGTTGCTTTTTGCAGGAGTACTTCTGTGGTTTCTTGCGGTGGTAAAAGCCGCGTCCATTGAGCGGGTAGCCGCCGACCCGATACTCATTGCGTACGCACTCTTTGTGACAACCTTCGAACTGTCGCGCCTGGTGAACGCGATGTTTTTCAAACGCTCGCTGCGATCTGTCTACGAAAAATTGGCGCCTCTTACGCGCGGTGACGTGTACGAGCCGTATGTGAGCTTTGTGATTCCCGCGATGAATGAGGAAGCCGCGATAGCTCATACTATTGAGCAATGTTTTGCTGCAGACTACCCGCGCAAGAAAATTGAGGTCATAGTCATTAATGATGGCTCGACGGACAACACATTGGATGAAATACTTCGCATGAAGGAAAAGTACCCTGCACTCGTGGTTGTGGACTGGAAAGAAAACCGTGGCAAGCGTCATGGTATGGCGGAAGGATTTCGGCTTGCGCACCATGAGATCATCATTCAGCTTGACTCGGACTCGTATATTGAGCCCACCGCACTGCGCGCGTTTGTCGCACCTTTCCGCAACCCGGAAATAGGGGCAGTATGCGCACACGCTGATCCGCAAAACGCGGACAAGAACATCTGGACGAAGATGCAGACCGCGTACTACTTCATGTCGTTCCGGATCTTGAAAGCGGCTGAGTCGACCTACCAAACGGTGTTCTGCTGCAGCGGGTGCTCAAGCGCGTACCGACGCTCCATTGTACTACCCGTCCTCGACACTTGGCTTAATGAATCATTCCTCGGGCTGCCCGTCACCTGGGGCGATGACCGCGGCCTGACAAACTGGGTCTTACGCCAAGGGTATAGAACGATCTACACAGACGAGGCGCAGGCGTACACGATAGTGCCGGAAACCCTCAAGCAGTTCGTAAAGCAACAAATACGCTGGAAGAAGGGATGGTTTGTAAACTCGTACTTTGCCTCGAAGTGGGTGATACGTCGCGATCCTTTTGTTGCCTTCACTTATTTCTTCCCGCTCACACTGGTGACACTCCTTACCCCTTTCATGGCGGCGCGCGCGCTCGTGTATACCCCGGTTGTGCACACTACCCTGCCCTCTATGTACTATTTTGCGGGTGTGTTTCTTATAGCAGGACTTATCGTGGTGTTCTACCGTTTTGTTGCACCCAACAACAAGTATTGGCCATACCTTTTGGTATGGGCGGCCATCAACATGCTTGTGCTCTCGTTCCTGCTCTTCTATGCACTGGCAACGATACAAAACCGTGGCTGGGGTACGCGCAGTGCCACGCCGCAGCGTAGCCGTCTTGCGGAAGTGCCTGCGCTCACCTAATGCACATACATACCATGCACAACATCCTCACGTATAAGGTTGCCGCATCGTGTATCGTCGTGGCAATACTTGGGTCCTTCCTCTGGGCGTACGCATACGCTCGTGATCGCATACGTTTTGAACCGGCGTTCGTACGCTACGAGGTAGACTCGTTACGCTACAGCGCGCTCTATGCACTGCACAGCCGCAACAGCGGCCCAAACAGCGCGGAAGCGAGCGGCCCCGGCGGCTCGGTGCCCATACTGGTGTACCACGGCGTAGAAGCCGCTACAGTAGGCGGTGAGTACGACATTTCGCCGGAGCGCTTCCGTGAGCACCTCTTTGCGCTCAAGGATGCGGGGTATGAAACGATCTCGCTCGCAGAACTCTATGACTTCAAGCAAGGCCGTGGAACACTTCCTGAAAAGCCGGTCGTCATCACGTTTGACGATGGGCGACGAGACAGCTACTACGGCGCCGGCCCCATACTGAACGCACTCGACTTTGAAGCATCCATGTTTGCGATATCGCGGTATGCGGGACAGAAGCGCAACGACTATTATATGGATCTAGCCGAGCTCCGCCGCATGAACAACGATAGTCTCTGGTATGTTGAAGCTCATGCACGTGACGCACATGACGAAGGATATAAGATAGGGCCCGCAAGCTTTGGCCCTTTTTATGCGAACCTTTTGTGGAAAGACGAGGAACAGCGGTTGGAAAACTTGGATGAGTACCGCACACGGGTGGCGAGTGACATGGCTGCTACACAGCATGAACTGGAGGAAAGGCTTGGTACTGAGATTACCGCGTTTGCATTTCCTTTCGGCGAGTACGGACAAAACCGTACCAATGATGCGCGCACAAGTCCCATACTTCTTGAGGAAGCGTCCAAGCTGTACCATATGCTCTTTTTCCAGGAAGCGCCGGGCGTGCACTTCACGCAGACGTACCCGCATGGCGGCAAGCTGGACGAAGACACATACCTGATACGCCGCATTACGGTGCCGGACGGTGCCACCGCGGATGATCTTTTGCGCCTGCTTGCGCAAGGTAGCGCAAAGGCGAGTACATACGAAGACGACATGAGCGAAGACCGCGGGTGGAGAAGCAAGTGGGGTATGGTGCAGATCGTACCCGACCGCGGGCTTGTACTGCGCGCCACACCCAGCCAGACGGGCGCGAGCGCAATCCTCGACGGTACGGCGTATTGGGCGGACTACGCGCTGGAAGCAACGGTAGAGACACCACCCGGCTCGTCCATATTCATATACGTGCGCCACCAAAGCGACACCCATACGGCTGCGTGCAATTTTGGCAACGGCTTTATGCACGTTGAGCAAGTGAATAATGGGGTATCACGTGTGGTGAAAGGCACGAAAGGAACGGGTCCGATTCCCGCAGGCCCCGTCAACGTTCGAGCAGTAGTGTCTGGGCGCACGCTCTCATGCACGCTCGGCGACAAAACTGTTACGAGCGAATTCCTTGACCGAGAGCTTGATCGGGGCGGTATAGGATGGAAAACCTGGGACAGGACGCCCGGTCGGGCGGAGCTTATTGTGCACCGGCTCGCCGTACAACCTCTCAGTAACCCGCCGCACGTACCTCAAGAGACAGCGACAAGCACTGCAACATCTACGCGGTAGCGCAGATGTTGCAGTGCTTGCATGATGGCCGGGTTGCGCCCGCTAGGCTTCGAGGTAGCCGAGCTCTCGGTACACCCATGAACCGTCTTCTTGCTTTTCATCGAGAAGCACCAGCACGGGTTTCTCGGGCTGCCATTCTCGGATCTTCCGCGCCGCCTCCATGGTGTCCTGCGCGTGCTGCTCATCGTTCACCGGATAGCCTGCACAGTCTGTATGGCCAGCGACGGCAATAAGCGCCGCAGCTGCCTTTTCGACCAACAACGCGATGTCCTCGCGCAGAGCAGCCACGTGCGACTGCCCGCGCACACCGCACACCGTACCGTCCGGACCCGGTATCTTGATGCGGTACACCGCATGCTCGCCTATATCGAACCCGTGCGCCGTCGCGCACTCACGTACACGTGTCGCATCGTCGGTGATGCGGCCATCCGCGCACGACACGAGAATCATCTTTTGCGCCATATGGTCTGAGTGAAGTCAGCAAATAATGCTGTGAGTGTACCTTGCGCAATCAAAGCATGCAAACACAACACAGGTGCCGGCGGCACGTGCACGAACATGGGCACTCTACCTATTACAGCATAACAACTCCACCTATGCACAGCCTAAGGCTTCACCCACGCGCGCACATAGTCTACATCATACGGACAGTTCGGGCCCGAGCCGAACATGATGGGGCTTGCGAACTGGCTGAACATGCTGAGCCAGCCTGCAGTGCGGCGAGCCA
Organism: uncultured Candidatus Saccharibacteria bacterium; assembly: GCA_964459635.1. GTDB lineage: Bacteria > Patescibacteriota > Minisyncoccia > Phycocordibacterales > UBA12088 > CAYWMQ01. The sequence goes on from CAYWMQ010000028.1 coordinate 5,500, forward strand.
TTTGCTTATCATTGAGGTACCAAGCATACGCAGCGTTGTTGGGCTCGGCCATTGCCCCGGCAACGAAGAACTGCGTAGGGTCAACCGGCATTCCTTGAATAGTGCTCAGCGTCGCTGTTTTCTTCCCACTCCCTGCCCAGTTGTGAATTGCTCCGATGTACTGCTTACCTATGTACTCGTAGAAGTCAGGTTCAAGAATAGGGAACTTGCCACCATACAGGTGCCCGAGATCCATGGACCAGAATGCCGGAAAGGCGGTGCTCATATTGCACGCGGCATGCTTCCAACGTATCTCCGCATACCAGCCTGACCCTTTAAGTGCAAAGCCTTTGTACTTGCCGCCACCCGTGGGTACGGTTGAGATCATATTTACTTGGTAGTTGTTGCGTGTGGGCTTTACGGACATCACGCCGTTCGAGAAGGAAAATGCGGAAGCGGGCATGGGGGCGGACCCGAAGATATTACCGCTTGAGACCTGAGTGAACGTCTGACCGTCATTGAGCGTGGTGCCAAGGTTCACTTTGCTCGGGTCAGAGAAGTCTTCGCAGAACGCAAGCTTCGTAAGGCCATGCTGAGCTGCAGGTGCCGGCGCAGTCGCACCCGCACACTGCGGACCCGTACCCACGTTTGTGTAGCCGCCACTTGAACTGCCGTCGCCGGGGTTGCCGGGCTGTGGGGGAAGTGCAGGAGCCCCCTTCACCGCCTGAAGCTGCCAGTAAGAAGTGGCGCAGGCGGAGTCACGACAGCCGCACTTCCAGGAGGAGCCTTGCTGCTGACAGACGTAGCCCACCACGTAGGTTACCTCCTGTGGGAGCTGTATAGAGGCTTGTGCGTTGCCTGTGTACCATGCGTTGTTCTGAAGAGCTGTCGTACTTGTGAGTGAGTACTCTTTCCAGCTGCTACCGGTGTAGTAGTAGCCCTTGTTGTATACGAGCTGTGTTTGTGCGCCGCTTCCCACCTTAACCGTAGCGGTACTGGTGGTGCAGTCGGTGCCTTGCACTAGGAGCTCACGGGCTGCGGTGAGAGGGTTCCAGGCAGGCGCGTAGCCTACGGGTGCGGCGGCGCCTGAGGCGTATGAATTTATGCAAGAGGCTGCCTCAACCGGTGAAGCACTCCCCAGCACTCCGACACTCATAAATGCAATAACTAGATATGGTACGAACCTTGTCGTACACATCGCACATAATCTGCCAGTCATGAGATTCTGTTATTTTATATACACCTATACTAGCGCATCACAGCCACTTCAATAGAAATGGCTGTGGACAACCCGCGCATGCCTTTTGAGGGACACGGCACCGGCGAACGGCAAGCTACGGGGCTAACTAGCCATTCGTAAAGTACGCCCGGGAGTAGTTTCTGCCGATCTTATCAAGTGGTATAAAATTGCCCTTTGGTGGATTGCCACGGCACCATGTCCCTGTCACCTTTGCACTCGAGCCGTACTGTGCACAGCCATTAGCGTTATACCCGGACGGATTGGGTATCGTGACGTTGGCCCACGGCGACTGACTCATGTTACTCTTGCCGCCCCACCATTTAAGGTACACCTGGTTCATGTGCACCCCATCAGGCGGGGGTCCCCAACCTTCTGCCCAGTAAATCATCGACGCAATACCTTTACCATCCATCGCATAGTTTGGGTCGGCCTCAAGGAACACGTGGTCAAGCGTCATTTTCTTCACACCATGCCCGGGGTATGGCCCGGACGTACGTGGCGGTACAAAGATGCCTTGGCGTATCTGATGTGCCCACATGTTCTCAGCCTTGTATTCCTTAAGCATCACGCCGCTACCCTGCGCGTGAAAGGTGTCACCGTGTGTCCCCGGATTACAGTAGTGCACACCTGTAATGTGTGAGTTTTGTACGACAATCCGTCCACCATCTCCACGACCGTAGTAACTATTGACCGCGTCCTGACACTGGCCTTTTTGGTCAATTATGACGCCCTCAATAAACATGGTGCCGCTATAGTTGCGAAAAGAATAGCCGCTCCCTCGCAGCACGCCACCGACTATCCATACATCGCGCACGGGGTTAGACTCCGTGCCTGCGATAGCGGTAAGGTTTGATGATGGCGAGCAATCTCTGTCCTTAGGCATCACAAACTTCACATCGCGGCCCGCCATTTGGCTAGCACTGGGCCATCCTGATTCGCCCGGACACTTGTTTTCCACGAGCAAATAGCCGGCATCCATCGTGGGAGGGGCCTCGATGTTGGTTTTCCATCCACCCGCACCTGTCTGGCTAGGGCCTGTGGAATCACCGCCACTTGTGCCTCCCCCCGCAGGCTCCGCAGGGGCCCCCTTCACCGCCTGGAGCTGCCAGTAGGAAGTGGCGCAGGTGGAGTCTCTGCAGCCGCACTTCCACGCGGAGCCTTGCTGCTGGCAGACGTAGCCCACAATATAGGTGACGGTCTGCGGTAGGTTGACGCTTGCTTGTGCACTGCCGGTGTACCAGGCATTGCTTTGGAGCTGACTGGTACCGGTCAGTGTGTACTCTTTCCATGCAGAGCCGGTGTAGTAGTAGCCTTTGTTGTACACAAGCTGTGTTTGTGCGCCGCTTCCCACCTTTACCGTGGCGGTACTGGTGGTGCAGTCGGTACCCTGTACGAGGAGCTCACGGGCTGCGGTGAGAGGGTTCCAGGCCGGAGCGTAGCCTACGGGTGCGGCGGTGCCTGAGGCGTATGAGTTGGTGCAGGCGGCGGCGTGGGCGACCGATGTGGAAATGGAAAAGCACATGAAGATAAGCACGATAAGGTTCAGCATAGGAATATGAACAGGCAGTACGCACACCCTCTCACCCCATATGCATGAAGAATGCAACAATGTGCAGTGCGCAATGCGCAGAAGTAGTGGACGCTTGTTCATGCTAATTGTTCGTAAAGTACGACCGCTGATAATTCAGGCCAATTTTGTCGAGCGGAACAAACACGCCGGGAGGGTCACCTGCACACCACTTTCCAGTTACCTTTGCTGCTGGGGCATAGGTCGCGCATTCAGCACTGTCGTAAGATGCAACATAAGGGATGGAGATGTCTCGACGCATATTTTTTGTTGCGCCGTCTTTGCCACCCCACCACTTTAAGTATGAGTCTTTAAAATGCACGCCATCAACGGGCACGCCCTGCTCTTCCCAGTAGAGCATCGTTGCAATTTTCTTTCCGGGATAAGCATGGTTTGGATCCGCCTGCAAAAATACATGATCAAACGTGAGCTTTTTGACTCCATGGCCAGGGTACGGACCATTATACCGTGGCACGATAAAGAGCCCTTGTAATACGACATGGCCCCATACGTTCTGATACTTGAGCTCTTTCAACATTGCGCCGCTTCCCTGTGGATGCGTTGTATCTCCATGCGTACCGGGTATGCAGTAGTGCACGCCGGTAATGTGCGTGTTTTGTACGACCCATCGACCGCCATCGCCTCGACCAAAGTAGCCATTGATGGCATCCTGGCAGTGACCCTGCAGATCAATGAGCGCTCCCTCAATAAACACCGTACCGCTGTAGTTGCGGAAGGAGAAACCTGCTCGTCGGAGTACACCACCCACTATCCATACGTCCTTCACGGGATTTGAGGCCGTACCCTGTATGGCCGCAGTATCTGACGAAGGCTTGCACTCCCTGTTCGTCGGCATAACTATCTTTACGTCTTTACCTGCAACCATAGAGTCTGTTGGCCAGCCAGCCTCTCCGGGACAAATGTTTTGCACGAGCACATAGCCGGCATCCATAGTTGGAGGTGCTTCAAGTGCCGATGTCCATGCACCCGCCCCCGTACCGGCGCCACCTGTATCGCCCGTACCACCCCCGCCCGTACTCGGCGGCTCAGCCGCAGCCCCCTTCACCGCCTGGAGCTGCCAGTAGGAAGTGGCGCAGGTGGAGTCTCGGCAGCCGCACTTCCAGGCGGAGCCTTGCTGCTGGCAGACGTAGCCCACGACGTAGGTCACGGACTGAGGGAGTTGGATGGATGCAGCTGCACTACCCGTATACCACGCATTAGACTGAAGAGGTGTGGTGCCTGTTAGGGTGTATTGCTGCCAAGCGCTACCGGTGTAGAAGTACCCTTTGTTGTATACGAGCTGCGTCTGTGCGCCGCTTCCCACCTTTACCGTGGCGGTACTCGTGGTGCACTCGGTGCCTTGTACGAGAAGCTCACGTGCTGCGGTGAGAGGGTTCCAGGCGGGTGCGTAGCCTACGGGCGCAGAGGCACCAGAGGCGTAGCTGTTGGTGCAGGGGGCGGCGTGGGCAAAGTCACCCACAGACATAAGCGCAATGCTACTCAGGGTAATGAGTGCGACTTTCGATACAAAACTCAGCGTAAAACGTCTATACATACGCAAACTACTTAGAATGATGGTAAGCA
>CAYWMQ010000029.1:0-9791 GCA_964459635.1 uncultured Candidatus Saccharibacteria bacterium
CCGTAGAAGGTCACGAGCACCGGCGCACCTGAAGGCGGCCCTTCACTAGGTTGCAGCACACGTACGTCAAACTGCGTGTACTGTGCGAACTCTTGTTCCAAATCACGCAGGATTTCCGTAGAACTCCGCTCACGCTCAGTACGCAGATTTACCGTAATAGATGCGAAGCGTGGGCCCGACTGGGGGTTTTGGTCAAAGACCGACCCGGCGCCCACTGTGGTGGTGAAAGACTCTATCTCCGGCACATTGAGGAGCTTTTCTTCAATAGTGCGTGCAGAAAGGTCGGTACGCTGAAGCGGCGTGCCCTGTGGGCCTTCAATGTTTACGTATAGGTAGTCCACGTCCCCCTGCGGGAAAAAAGCTACTCGTATCAGGCCAAAGAAAGGCAGTGCCATGAGCACAATGAGACCCGCCAAAAGTCCGCCTGTAAACCACCATTTACGCCGGCGCGAGTCAAGCATATAGGGAAGCTTACGCCGATACCACTCGCGCACCCGCTCCGCATATGCCTCCTGGCGCTCCGCCATCTTTCCGTGTGCGTTAACGGCGAGCAGGCTGCTTGCAAAGAGCGGAATAAATGCGAGCGAAATGACGAGTGACGCAAACAAAACCGCAATAACCGTAAAGGGTATCGACGCAATAAATTCACCCGTTACGCCAGAGATCGTGAAAAGCGGGAAAAACACAGCAACCGTCGTGAGGGTACCGGTCGTAAGGGGGAAGTGGTACTCACGGAGCGCCTGCACCGCCGCAGTGTGCCTATCGAGGCCTTTCTTGAGGTTCGTGTGTATAGCCTCCACCACCACAATGGCGGTATCGACGAGGATACCTACGGCTAGTATCAGCGAGAAGAGTGAAATAAAGTTGATCGTATTGCCGGTCGCTTGCATCACCATGAGCGCCGTGAGGAACGAAAGTGGTATGGCGATAGACGCGATGAGTGACTCACGCCAGCCAAGCGCCACAAGGAGCACAAGCAGTACTAAGAGTACGGTCTGCAGGCCGGTAGAAGACAAATTGCGCAGATCCTTGATGATCTGGTCACCTGCATCGTACGTCGCCGCGAGAGAAACGTCCCCGCCGTTCTTGTTCTCCTCTTCAATAAGCGCACCGACGTTACGCGAAAGCGCCGTCACGTCCGCACCACGTTGCTTATAGACGGAAAGCGTCGCTGCCTGCTCCGGCAATGCCCCCTCAGTCGAAACACGGGCAATGGTGCTGTAGTCTTCAACACCGGCACCCACAAAGGCTATGTCGGACAAGCGCAGCACGACCCCCGCTGGTGTAGTGATGGGTACTTCTGCTACGAGCTCGGGGTCCGTAATCGTGCCCTTAAACTCCACCGCGTACTCCACGTCGCCGGACATAATGGTACCCACGGGCGCAGCCACGTTGCTGGTGCGAATAGCCGCAATGACCTGCCCGAGGGAAAGGCCATGCGCCACCAGGTCTTCCTTACGCACCACTACCGTCACCTCAGGGGCACGTACACCGGACACTTCTGCACGCGAGACACCGGGCAGGCTTTCGATGCGCCCGGTGAGCTCGTCGGCAGCATCGCGAAACTCGGTCACCGGTAGGTCGCTTACGATGGATGCTATGACAATAGGCTGATCGCTGAAATTGACCTCTGTGACGAGCGGATCGGTCGCATCATCAGGAAGCTCACCGCGGACAGTATCTACGGCGTCTTTGACTTTGTCTATCGACTCTTTAAGGTCTGCACTCGCCTCAAACTCCACCACTACCGATGCGACGCCTTCACGTGAGGTGGAGGTGAGCTTTTTTACGCCGTCAATGTTTGCAACGGCACGCTCTAGCTCAATAGCTATGAGGTTTTCAACATCTTCCGGCGAAGCTCCCGGCAGCACAGACGTAATGACCGCTACGGGTATTTGCACCTCGGGCGCGCTTTCACGCTGAATTGAGAACAGCGAAGCGACGCCGAACGTAAAGAGGGCCACTATGAGCAGGTAGGCCAAAGCCTTGTGCTCTGTAAAAAAAATCCAAATGCGTGACATACAGCTATAACGTTATTCTGTACTCACTGCCACGCGGTCTCCCTCAGCAAGGCCCCGCGCGTCTACGACGATGCGTGTGTCTTGTGTAAGTTCACCTCGCACGAGCATACGAGTGCCTGTAATAGGACCCTCCTCGACGGGGAGGGGCTTGAGCACGTCATTCTCTACTGTAAAAACCACGAGTCCTGCAGGGAGCACCTTAATAGCAGTGAGCGGAAGCGGGATACCCTGATCAGGCAGGAACGCCGCCCGCGTGCTTGTTGCACGCTCATCTTCGATGAGTGCTAGCTCTACGAACTGTCCGTTTACATACGTTTTGTTATCCGGAAGGCCGACCGTCAGCCGCGCTTTCTTGGTGGCTGGATCGAGGCCCGGGGCGAGTGTCGTAACTGTACCGCGAGCCGAGCCACCCACAAGCACAGGCATGCCTACATAGAGTCGCTCACGTGCCGTAGCACTCACAAACGCTTCCACCTCCAGCGCGCCCGGGTTTGCCACCACCGCAAGGACGTCTTGGCCTGACGCGTAGCCACCGCGGGTCATATTGAGGGTTGTCACGGTGCCCGCAATAGGGGTACGCACGATTGACCGTTCAAGCTGCGCCACTGCTGCCGCTACTGTCCCTCGGGCTTGCGTAACCTGTGCCTGCGCTGCCGCCAGATCCTCAGGTCTCGCGCCCTCAATAGACTTGCTCACCGAGAGGGCGCCCTGCGTGGCTGCATTGCGTGCGTTAGCCAAAGACGTGCGTGCGCCTGCAATACCGCTTCGCGCACCATCAACAGCGCTTCGCGCAGCCAAAAGCGAGGCCTCCTGCGCAGACTTCGTCTCAGCGGATAGTTCCGTCGTGATATCTTGTCGCGATATGTAGCCGCTTATCGTACTCAAGTATGCTTTGATACGCCGCAGATCCGCATCGGCCTGGGTCAGCCTTTCATCCAGAGCTGCGTCCGAAAGAGGTGCGGTCGCGCGAGGTTGCCATGCGGTGAGGAGCTCCCCCAGTGCGACACGCTCTCGTGATACTGCCGCTCGCTCATCATATGTCGCGCTTAACACGCGGAAGGATGGGCTCACTGTGTATGGGTTTTGAAAGAAGTCGTCGGTTTTGCCGTACACAGCGTCCGCGGCTGCAGTGTATGCCTGCGAATACGCTGTGCGCGCGCTGTCCTTGGCGGCGTCCAGAGATACCTGGCTGCCTTGGGCAGAGGCAATAGCCCCGGCTGTATCCTGCGCTCTGTCACCGGCGCGCACCTTTGCAAGGTTTGCCTGTGCAGCAGCCAACACGCCCTGTGCCTGCAGGACAGCCGCCCGCTCGGCCCCATTTTCTATTTCCGCAAGCACTGTGCCGGCAGACACGCGCTGCCCCGGCCGCACATTGACGCGGATGACCTCGCCCGGTTTCTCCGCACGCAGCTCCGCCTGAGACACGGAGCGAACCTCGCCGAGCACAACGAGAGGGTCAGTATCGAGCGCGAGCGCAGCAACACTGGCTACGGCCACTGTGCGGGGCGCGTCAGACTCTTCCGGTGCGGCTTCTTTGTCCCGAAGAAGCCACACAAGGGCTGCAACGACACATAAGAACGCAAGAAGTGCCAGTACGGCAGTGCGTGCGTGTGTGCGAACCCACAGAGCGAGCCGGCGAAAATAGGTAGTAAGGGAGGTCATGGATGAGGTGTAGTGAGGTTGGTAATAATCAGTAACACGTAGAAGATATGGGGGACTGCTTGGATTTTGCCAGCACAGGGAGTAACTCAGCATGAAGGGCGGCAAGCAGGGCAAGACAGTAAAGCTTGAGCATTACAGCCCCACGCGAGACTTCACAAACACAGTATTTTTACATATTATGTCGCTTTTGTCAAAGTCAGCGAATATGCGTATTTTGATGCCGCACAGACGACCGCGCGCTATGCTATACTGCGACTATTGCAAATAAAAAGCGTACTATGCTTAAGGAATTTTTACTGAAAAAAGCGGCCGAGCGACAGCTCAAGGATATGCCACAGGCCCAGCGTGACATGCTTATGACGCTCATAGAAAAGAACCCCGACCTCTTCACCAAGATGGCAAAAGAAGTTGAACATATGGTGAAGAAACAGGGCAGGGATCAAATGGTGGCGATGATGGAAGTGGGCAAGAAGTACCAAAAGGAACTGCGCGAGACGCTGGCGTCGTAAGTCGCGGGCATATTAAAAAGAAAGAGGGCGGCCCGTTCGGGTCGTCCTCTTCAGTGTGCATGCGCGTGCGCACGCGCATGCTTTGGCTTGAAAACGGCCCTGCAGATGTCTCGTGACGTTTCGTAGAGCCACCAGGCATGAGCCGGCACCATCTTTTTCACCGACATCTCGCCATGCGCGAGGACGTGCGTGGGGTCTTCGCTCGTCCATCGAAATGGACGATCAGGTAGTGCGCCCCAATACTGCACATGGAAGACGTGGACATCGTGTGGCCTGCGCCAACCGGTCGTTTTTCCCAAGTAGGCTATTTTGCTATTCTCTTGGGTGACTTTGATGCCCAACTCCTCCCAGAGCTCACGGATAAGCGCCTGTTCAGGCTCCTCCTGCCTGCCGTGCATCACTTCAATGGAGCCGCCGGGGAAGCCGTATTTGCCTCCACCTTTGATCACGAGTGGGAAGCGCCTTTCGCCCGTTACAGCGTCACGAAGCTCGACAACGCCGATGACAAGGCCGCGGCCTGTTCCAGTTCCGCTCACGCTTGCTTTACGCATGACAATGGCTCGTGTCAAAGATGTACGTTCGCTCGTCCCCATCTTGCTCGCATGTATGTGCGAAGAGTTCCTTCCGCACGGAACGCGCACAAAGCATCATGGCACGTGCGTGCGTACCGGTAACCTCGACATAGGCTCTTGTGAAGGCTTGCTCACGGGCCAACTCCAGCAAACACATGAGCACACTGCGGGCGACACCGTCCTGCCGAAAGTTCGGGTCGACGATGAAGTTGAGCTCGCAGCTCGTCTTAGTGCGCAGCTCGAACATCGTGCCCACGGATACGACACGGTCATCGTAGAAGCCGATAACCATACGCGGCGCAACTTCCCGAGTAGACGCATTGAACAGCGTCTGGTAGAAGTCAACAACCTGATCTATATCAACCTTGACTGCGTGCATCAGGTTTGCGAGGTCGCTTTCCGGCAGGGCACGAAGAAAACGTTCCAGCGCCCTCCAATGTCCCTGACAAGCACCTTGTCCGGCGCATGCGCCTAACAAGGTGTATTTCTTCGCGCTCTTGCCGACAACCGGTGCACACAGCGCAGGGCCGCCACAGCTTTGCACTCCCACTGCACACGGGAGGCTAGAGGGCATACTGCCGTCCATCTTTACCTCCGTATATAATATTGTCCATTTAATATTATATCATCTAGCATAGGCTACGTCAAGCTTTTTCTCCGTGCGGCGGTTGGGGAAAAATGCTATACTTTAAGGCACGGCTAGGGGCCTTTTTTGTATGGCATCTAAGGACAACACCACTTCTAAAAGCGGCTCATACGGTGCGGACGCTATTACCGTGCTTGAGGGCCTGGAGCCCGTGCGCAAGCGCCCGGGCATGTACATAGGCACGACCGGCCCTGAAGGTCTTCACCACCTCATCTGGGAAGTCTTCGACAATAGTCGCGATGAGGCCATGGGCGGCTACGCGGACGACATTGAGGTGGCGCTCCTGCCGCAAAACCGCATACGCGTGGTCGACAACGGCCGCGGTATTCCGGTAGATATCCACAAGCAGACAAAAGTGTCTGCGCTTGAGACCATCATGACTACGCTCCACGCGGGCGGTAAGTTCGGAGGCGAGGGCTACAAGGTCTCCGGCGGCCTCCACGGTGTCGGTGTGTCGGTAGTGAATGCGCTTTCCACGTACGCGAAAGCGGAGGTGCACCGAGACGGAGGCAAGCATGTGCAGGAGTACGTGCGTGGCAAGCGTAAGGCAGCAGTCAAGAAAGTGTCCGCATCGAAGCTCCACGGCACTATCATTACCTTTGAGCCCGACCCTGAAATTTTTAAAGAGGGCATCAAGTTTGACTGGAACAAGGTGGTAGGCCACCTACGCCAGCAAGCATACCTTGTGAAGGACATGCGCGTGACGGTGCTTGACTTGCGTGCGGTTGATGAGAAGGCGCTCAAGCTGGACGATACGTTCTACGCACGTGACCTTCTCTTAGACGCACCGTCAATGTGCTTTTACTTCGAAGGAGGGCTGCGCTCTCTCATTACCTTCTACAACCAGCACCAGAAGCCAATCCATAAAAATGTCTTCTACTGCGAAAAGCTCGACATCGACAGCAATGTAGTCTCAGTGGAAGTGGCGCTTCAGTATGTGGACGACATTTCCGCGCGCATCACCACGTTTGCGAACAACACCTACAACAGCGAGGGCGGCACCCACCTTACGGGCTTCAAGACAGCCCTCACCCGTACACTCAACACGTACGGCCGTAAGTCAAACCTCCTCAAAGAGAGTGAAGAAAACTTCACCGGTGATGACGTACTGGAAGGTCTTACCGCAGTGGTGTCGGTGAAGCTGCGCGAGGTGCAGTTTGAAGGTCAGACGAAGGCCAAGCTAGGCTCCGTGGAAGCCCAGAGTGCCGTGCAGAGCGTCTTTGGCGAGGCGTTTGCAATGTTCCTTGAGGAAAACCCGGACGATGCACGCGCCATCATCAACAAAAGCGTCCTTGCGCTCAAGGCACGCAAAGCTGCGAAGGCTGCAAAGGACTCGGTGCTGCGCAAGGGCGCGCTTGACGGCATGACCCTCCCTGGAAAGCTTGCCGATTGCCAAACAAAGCGCGCCGACGAATCAGAGCTCTTCATCGTGGAGGGGGATAGTGCCGGAGGTAGCGCGAAAATGGGCCGCGACAGGCGCACACAAGCGATACTGCCCTTAAAGGGTAAGATTTTAAATGTGGAGCGTGCGCGGCTCGACAAAATGCTCGCCTCTGAAGAGATAAAGGCGCTCGTGGTGGCACTTGGCACCGCTATAGGAGATGTGTTTGATATCGGCCGATTGCGCTACCACAAGATAATCATCGCCACGGACGCCGATGTGGACGGCGCACACATCCGCACACTGCTTCTTACGCTTTTTTACCGACACTTCACACCGGTCATTGAGGGGGGCTACGTGTACATTGCCCAGCCGCCACTTTACAAAATAGCAAAGGGCAAGGATGCACGGTACGCGTATGACGACGCGGAAAAAGTAGCAGTGCTTAAAGACATGGGTATAGATGAGCGTGTGATAGAAGAGGCTGCCTCTGAGGAAGGAGACGCAACGGAGGCAGCGAATGAAGAGGGTGGGGAAGACATACCGGCGGAGGAGACAGCAAAGAAGCAGCCCAAGGTGAACATACAGCGGTACAAGGGTCTTGGTGAAATGAACCCCGAAGAGCTTTGGGAGACCACCATGAACCCAGCAAACAGAGTGCTCAAGCAAGTCACCATCGAAGATGCCACCGAAGCCAATCAGGTCTTCGATACACTGATGGGTACGGACGTTGCGGCACGTAAATCATTTATACAGTCAAACGCAAAACTTGCGGAGTTGGATATATAGAAGGAACGAGTAACGAGGCGCGAGTAGCGAGTGAAGGGCACGACGTAGGAACGATATTTTTTAATGAATGGAGTTTGGCTTTATTGCTGCGTGCTGGACTCCGTGCCGAAAGTATACTTTGACCCCGTCCACACGTAAGGCCGTTCGGGGGTTAATCCGAACGGCCTATGTATGCTCACTATGTAGCATCACTTTCTCCTTCGCGACGGGGGCTACACTGGTGCGGGACCGTACATATACTGCACAGCCCACTTGATTAGCGAACCGAACTCGCTCTTGAGCTCGTCGTCCGCGTCAACATCCGACCCGATGTCAGGATACTGGGCCAGCAGGGCGCCCGCCTCCCGGTCTAACTCATAGCTTCGGCTCAGCAGTAGCAGCCGCGCCATGCGGCACGCTACTTCGAGACCTGCAAAGTTGGCCATTATCATCCAACTCTCGAAACACGCCCTCGGGGATGTCTTCACTTTCACCTCCTCATACATTCTATTACATGTTAGCATGTCTTAGCGCCTTTGTCAACTTCATATACGCTTTTGCATGCACTCAGATTACGTTGAAACGCCGCTTTCGGGGAAACCGAAAGCGGCGTTGTTCTCTGCTCATGCGGCAAATGCGAAGCTTATTCTTCGCGCCACCTCCGCCATCGCGGAGCGGTGGTCACGAGGTGGTTCCGCTTCACGTGCCGACGCGTCCATAAGGTGATGGATTGCCTCCGGCGTGATCGCCAAGAGTCTTTCCACCTGCTCACGCGTGAGGACTTCGTACGAGTAGGGCATGTTCGACATGGCCCACCTCCTTTCATGTTTCCTCATCATTATACGTGAGCCTCCCTGTTGAGCGCCACTAGGCGGCAGTGCGCGTGGCCGTGCTCGCGAGCACTTCGACCGCGGCCTCGGCCATGATGAGCTCCTCGTCGGTCGGCACCACAAAGATGGGCTTACCGAAGGACTCGACGCGACCGGTGGGCCCGGGATTCTCGTTACGCTGCTTATCGATGCAGAAGCCTAAGAACCCAAGCCTACGAACAACTTCCAACCGCGGACGGACGCCACGCTCCCCGATACCAGCGGTAATCACCAGAGCGTCCACGCCACCAAGACTCACCGCCATGGTCGCAATGTTCTTGGCCACAGACTCCGCCCACATGGCGAGCACGTCAATGGCTTCCTTCTCTGCCAGAGCCACCCGTTCGAGCAGCTTCACCATGTCCGCATCGCCTGCGAGGGCCTTGAGGCCACTTTCGCGATTGAGCGCCTGTGAAAGCGCTGCGTAGAGCTCGCGTGGCTTTGCATGCCAGTAGGCTTCGTTGTGCATGAGCCGGTCGAGCATGAAAAGTACGACGCCCGGATCCAAGTTGCCCGGGCGAGAGCCCATGATACAGCCGTCCAGAGGGGTGAGCCCCATTGACGTGTCGATGCTCTCGCCATCGAGTAGGGCGGTAATGCTTGAACCGTTACCCAGATGCGCTACGACGACGCGCCGCAGCTCGGGTGCGTGCTCAGCAAGCCACCGTGCGATGTAGGCGATGCTATGGCCGTGAAAGCCGTACCGGCGCACGCCGCGCTGTGCCCACTCGTCCGCGACAGGTAGCCGCGTACGAATGGCGGGAATGGTGCGGTGCTTGCCGGTGTCCGGAGAGCCGATCTGCGGCACAGGAGCGCGCCCCGCTTCGGCGAGCGCACGCTCTACGTCGCGAACGCCGTCGAGATTTGCCGGCTGATGGAGGGGCGCAAGTGGCACAAGGGCCTCAAGCTCCTTCATGGCCTCTGGTGTGATCAAGAACGGGACATTGTACTTGACGCCGCCCATGACGATGCGGTGGACGCACGCGTCAATCGGTTCCACCAGTTTAAGAATAGCAGCAGGCGCACTGCGACGAGTGATGCCCGCACACGTCAACTCATGGCCGTCGTGCTTCCAACGCTTGGCTCCACCGGAGGCCGTGTCAAAGTCGAACTGACCCGATGCGTCGCGCTGCACGCCCGTGGCGGTGACAACGTACACCGCGTACTTGAGCGAGCTTGAGCCCGCGTTCAGCACGAGGATGCGCACGCCCAGTAGGGCGAAGTCAGGCATTTCCATCCTTCTATTCCTTTTTCCAAACCTTGCCCGTTAGCGGGGCAGGGGTTCATTTGCCAAAAGGACTATACCACATGAGCTAGCATAATGCAATAGCCGCTGCAGGTTGCCCTGCAGCGGCTATGGACT
>CAYWMQ010000030.1:0-5462 GCA_964459635.1 uncultured Candidatus Saccharibacteria bacterium
GCAGCATCCACAAGAACAGGGCTTTCGCGTAATGATAACGTCCCTTGCTCTGTCCGGCCTCGGTTCGTCAAGTCAACAAGCACAATTGCGTAGACTGCGGCAGCGCTGTCGCGATACAGCGACATGAAAAGGGGTTGGTCGTTGCCGACCAACCCCGTACCCTCAGCTACGCGGCAGCAATGGAAGCCACGCTCTGGCTGAACTGATGCATCGCGTGCCGGACCACTGCGGGATCCGACTTGGGAGTCACGGTCGTCGTGACACCCATCGCGGCAAACAGCTGCTTATACTTGGAAATTGCCTCCTCGTCGTCCGTGTAGGCAATACCCATGCCCACCACGTAATCCATGGGGTCTAGAACAGACGCGAACTCCGAGGGCTCTGCATAGTCGACGTACGGCTTACCGTCCGTCATAATTTCCATAGCCACCGTCGTGGGAATGCCCATCGACCGATACTGGTCGGCAGTATTGTGCAACTCGCGCAATAGCTCGAGAGCCGTACCCACCAGCGGCGTACAATTATGACACGGCTCGTACGACGCGAACGCATCCTCGGGGATATCTTTCAGTAACCCGCGGTAATACGTCTGCCGGAAGCCCTGCACGATTACATAGAAGTCGCTGCCCTTAGCACCGTTGAACGCCCGCACGGTCAGCTTCAGACCGTCAATCACGGCCTGTTTCAGACCGTCCATCGAGCCTGAGTCGTCGACTAAGATACCAACCAGCGCGAGCCTATCGGCATCAATGACAGGAAGCCGTGCAGAAGTGCCAGAAGATGTGGCCTGAGGAGTACTTCCGCCAAGCAACATGTCCAGATCAATCATAGGGTCCGCAATCGCAGGAACCGTGGCAGACGTGTTCTGTGTAGTCATTTCTTTCTCTCCTATGTTGTGTGAGCACCAATCGCACTGAACAACTCTTTGTCAGGCACGAAACGCTCACCACGGTGAAACGCTCGGAAGAACAACTCAAGAATCGGACGCGGAACACTGCTGAGCGGCCGCGCGACGCGCGGGTACGTGACCTGACGGTCAAACACCGTCACCCTCTTGCTATACCGCTCCTCAAAACTCATGTTTGGGGCAACACCTCCGTATGGGTCTGTGAACGTGAGCACCCTCATCGCTATAACGAGGAACGAGTACCAGTCGGTGAGCTCCGAATGTGGTGCCACCATTTTGTATACCACCGGCTTTCCGGGCTGTACAGGCGGCTGTGCACGACGAAAAAACCTCCGCGGTGCATCAACCTCGAGCAACTCGGGAGCTGTGAAGCGCGGCATAAAAGCGCGACACGGGTATTGACCGAACTGCATCGAGTCCGCGTCGATGAAACGCGGTCCCTGCTTTGAAACAATGATGTTGTTCTCGTTGAGGTCACCCACAACTATTCCTCGCTCATGCAACGCGCTGACGAGTTCATGTAGACGTACCAACACGAGTCCGGCCATGGACGACGGGCAACCGCTTGAAGTTCTACTCAGCTTGTCCAGCGGTACGCCGTCAACAAATGACATGGCGTAGCCGAAGATGTTTCCATGGGGCGACACCAGCACTCCGTACGGGGTGACCAGTCCTTCGGGCACATCCTCCGGAAACTCCAGTAGTTTGGTTTGCATCTCGCGGATGCGTACACTGGCAGCCTCCTGAAGCGCTTTATTGTCCGCGTACTCCGGTGCAGTCGGCAGCAGAAAAACCTTTGCAACGAGGTCATTGCGCAACCGATACACCACCGCTTCCCCACCTCGTCCAATTTCAGGAAACCGGTCAGCACGCCACGTCTGCGCCTTAATACGCAGCATAGTTCAGATCCCCTTTCATGGTCTCCTCCTTGCTCTGCGCTATGAGCGCACCTTCACAGGCACCCTGTAGCTCTTCCCAGGAACGGACTGAACAGCAGGTCGTGCCGGAGGTGCCGGGAAGACAAGGTTCGCAGGCGGTGCCCACATCTTCATAAACTCCTGAAGCAGACCGAAGAGCGGAGCAGATGTGGCCACATTTCCTTGCCGCATCGTGTCAACAATCTTCTGCAATGCGGTGATTTGTGCCGCCAGCACGTCGGCTTCTTCCGCTTTCACCTTAAGCGTCTTTAGCTCTTTGTTGAGCGTGTCCAGACGAGCTTCCGCTTCAGTTCGCCCTATGCGGTTTCGTTTTGCTTCGTCAGAGATTTGCGCCACATCTTGCTGCAACTGCCCAACTCTCTGCTTGAGTTCCGTCACTTCGCGCCGCGCTTCAACCAACGTAGCCTGTGTTTCGTCAGTACGAATGATGACCAACGTTACATCATCGTGGCATTTACCTGGACGAAACGTCCCCGCTTGAATGCACTCCGACGTTTGGACATTCAGCCACCGCTGGAGCAGTCGAGGCTCGGCCAGTGCGGGATGGTGCAGATCCTCACTCAGAAGAGGTTTCATGCCGTCCGTGCCCACAATGAGCCCCTTGGACAAGCTTGAAAGATCAACGGAGCGGACATGCACAAGCCCGAGATGGTGACGCAGCTCATCGGTGTGATATGCGCTGTTTTCCAGCAGCAGGTACCCAAGGTACGGTGGTGCGTTAACGAGGGGGATCTCAAGCTCGAGAACCTCGTCGTCAACGATTACAATCCCGTCACCGCACGATCTCACCTCAGCAACATTGTCAACCACCACAATTACCAAGGCGGTGAACAGAAAGCGGCTAACGACCGCCTGCTCTAGTGCCGGAGCGGAGCCGTTGAGCGCAAACACTCGTGCTGCGCGTCGCAACGTTCGCAACACATCGTCCGTAATAAGGGACCAGTCGAGGTCATGTATGGTGGCAACTCGGGAAAGCTCTTGAGATACGGCATGCGCAATCACATGCGCCGCGATGTCCGCACCCGTGCCGGAAAAAGGTTGAGAGCCACAACCATCACAGAGTACGACAATATGCCCGCCCGGTACTGCCAGCTGACAGTACACGTCTTGGCTGTTGATCTTTCCAGGCTGGCCAGGGTTGATATGGGTGCTCCCAGGCGCCGTGGCTGCTGCTAGGTACATTGCTTTCTCCTTTTGTCAATGTACTCCTATTCATTCATAAGATAGTACTTTCAGTCCGTTTGTCAATAGGCACATCGTTGACACCCCCATATTGTTGTGAACAATATTTTTTGTCGTCCGGCATTGTTTTTAGCCAACATCGTGCTAAATATAGATATACAAGTCGTGGTATTCTGCTGATGTGGGGCCGGCACTGTGGAAGCGGCTGCGTTCCCCTACATTGAATGTATGCTGAACGATCTCTTTATATTCGCCGTGGCTCTCTTCATGGTCATCCGGGGCGCTACGTACGCCACTCGGTACGCTGCGTTGTTGGCGGAAAGCTTCCGGCTTTCCACCTACACAGTCGGCTTCATCATCATCGCGGTCATCTCCATACTGCCCGAGACGTTCATTTCGCTGAACGCGGCGTTTCAAGGCATACCCGACTTTGGCGTCGGCATGCTCTTTGGCTCCAACGTAGCAGACCTGACATTCGTGTTTGCACTTATCGTGCTTTTGGCCGGCCGCAGCCTCAAGGTGGAGGCGATGATCATCAAGAATCGCGCCGTGTACCCTTTCATGCTTCTCCTGCCGCTCTTTCTCGGTTGGAACGGCCATTTCTCGCGCCTGGAGGGGCTCTCGCTCATTGTGGCGGGTGGGGTCTTTTACTATCTTGCGCTTCGTGACGGCACGGATGTCTCACGTCCATTCCTTGCACCAAAGCACCGACTGCGCAACGCTACTCTTCTCCTCGTCAGCATGGCGGTGATGCTAACAGGGGCGCACTTCACGGTGAGTGCCGCGAGCGCCCTGGCGACGGCGCTCGGTGTGACTCCCGTACTCATCGGTATGCTTATCGTAGGGCTCGGGACCACCATGCCGGAGCTCTTCTTCGCGCTCAAGGCTGTGAAGAAGCGTGACGATTCACTCGCGGTGGGCGACATCCTCGGGACGGTGCTCGCGGACGCAACGATAGTGGTGGGTCTTCTCGCGCTTGTGGCGCCCTTCTATTTCCCGCAGCGCATCGTGTACGTTACCGGCATATTCATGGTGCTCGCATCCTTTTTACTTTTCCGCTTTATGCGCACCGAGCACACGCTCACGCGTCGCGAGGGGCTCTTGCTCTTGGCCTTCTGGCTCCTTTTTGTGGTGGTGGAATTCTGGGCGAACAGCTGATGTTCATGCGTGCTTGCATAGCAAACATATACATGGTATAATAATACTTAGGAAATAGTTAGGGAGAAGAGAGTTGGCGGGTAGGAAACCAGTACCACCCCACGTCCGCGCCGCCATTCTGCGTGGCGACAAAGAAGTGCTCCGTGCGATGGGACAGCGCGGCGCCAGGAAGAGCGCCGAGACTCGCAAGAGACGCAAAGCCCTTGCTGAGGAGATGGAAGAGGCGTACCGACGCGAGGCACAGGAACGTGCTAATGCAGACGAGCGGCACAGGCGCACGTCAGCGAACTATGACATTTGCCCCATCGACCCCGATGAGGCACCTGAAGAGGAGGAGTAAACGATGGGTGTAATTATGGCTTTTGCGTATCTTGTTTCTTGGTGCGCGTGGCTCAGGATTGTGTACGGAGGCCCCGGCCTTACACCAGTACAGGATTTCATAGAGGACATAAAGTGGCACAGACCGGGCACATGGCATCGCTGGGGCAACGTGCTCCGCTCACGGATGGTAGTACGAGATGCGTACGGTAATCCTAGGCCATTGCGTTCGGTCTTTATGGTTAAGGGACGTGAAATGAGCGTCCTCGAAATTGAGCGCGAGGCGCTTTGGGAAGAGGCGGCACTCAGCCACTTCGGGCGCCCGTGGAGGTTCTGGGCCATGGCGGTGTGTCTGGCCGCCTTTGCTCCTATGTGCCTGCTCCTCTTCCTGGCAGTCGCGTTCTTTCTCATGTTGCTGGATTTCTTGCGTCTTCTAGCGCAGGAGCTGTGCTAAACGTCAAAGAGCCCCGCGGGAAAACCCGCGGGGCTTACACTATCATCTCCTATTGTTCACGCGAGCCCTCCCGCTATTTCGTCGAGTGTGCGTAAGACGGCATCGCGCGGGTCTGCCGCTTGTGTAATGGGCCGACCTGTTACGATACAGTCCGCACCGGCACGGATGGCTTCACTCGGTGTCATCGCTCGCTTCGCGTTTTGATCGTCACCAGCAACCTGTGACCATGCCGGCCGAATGTTGGGTGTCACGAGCAGGTACCCGCGACCATACAGCCCATCCAGCATCGCCACTTCGCTCGGCGCGCACACAAAGCCACGAACTGCATACTCTGCCCCAACACAAAAGTGGAGTACCGCATCACGAACTGCGCGATTGAAGAGGGCTACACTGTCGCCTTCGGTAAGACTCGTCAGCACGGTCACTCCTAACAGTGCCGTACTTGGAAGTGCGTTTGCAAGCGCTTGAAGCGCACTGCGTCCGTTTGCGCACATCACGGTGAGTA
>CAYWMQ010000030.1:5562-9683 GCA_964459635.1 uncultured Candidatus Saccharibacteria bacterium
GCGTTTGCAAGCGCTTGAAGCGCACTGCGTCCGTTTGCGCACATCACGGTGAGTAGCTCAGGCGCGTACGGCGCGAGCAGCGCTCCATCTGTTGCCATTGTCTCGCCGATGTCGCTCAGTTTTAGATCAGCGAAGACCCGCAGACCCCGCTCGTGTATGTCATTGATGAGCCCGTAGCCACATGCACGCAGCGCGGAGTTCACCTTGATGCATACGCCGGTATCTGCAAGCACGTCAGATAGCTGCAGTACCCTCGCTCGCACACCCAGCGCCCCAGTCTCCGGGGTAGGTTTAAAGTCAGCCGCCACGATGAGTCGCTCGGCCAATGTCACGGTGGGATGACGCATTTCAGATTCCTTCCTTTCCTACATGCGGCCGGTTAGCGCCGCCCAGTTGTCTTTCGGTCTGAGAGCTATCGACCCCAGCGCACACAGCGGACACTCGTGCGCGTGCCATGTTGGCATATAGTGGTCGATGAGGGCAAAAATCTCCATGCCGCCAACCCACGTCTTGCCTGAACGGTTCACGAGACACACCACAAACGGTAGCGTGGAAGCTTGTGCGGCCCGCACCTCCTCGTCAGTCAGAACCACACTCTCGCCGGTGGTGATGACGTCCTCACACATAAGTGCAATCGCATTGCGCAGCCTACGGACTTCTTGGTCCGTAAATCGCATCCTTTTCTGACCGTCAATCGTCACCTTCGCAGGTGAAAGCGACACGCAAGCTTGACGTTGCTCGCGTCTCGCTATCTCCTCCGCGAGCAGTAGTGCCAGCTTTGTGGCGCCCGTCTGGGGGCCGATAACAAAGTCTACCCAAAGATGTGGCGACCGTACGCGTGAGATCTTCGTAACGAGCGCTCCCACCGCGCGTCGTGCAAGGCACTCGTCCTCCATAACCTTGCGGCAGTTCACGAACGCACCGGAGTGCATGCCCGAGGTGAGAAGCGCATGTGGTTGATGGGGATCACCGCTATGCAACCACAGCGCATCGCGGAGCTCGAAAGCTCGCACCCACCCGCGTGTATCTCTATCCATCTGTCTGTCCTTTCAAGTAACAAAGCCTCCGAAACAGTACTATATGCGTTTAGTCGGCACAAGCAATACGCGCCGGGTGCTTCGCACGTATATGAGCAACGTTGCCGTGACGCGAGAGCAACCTGAAGTCTTTCACGTCACGCCCTACCCTCCCACTCATCCAAAAACGCTTCCTTATATTGACGCATGTAACGGGTACGCGAGCGCGCAAGCGCACGACCTGTCTTGGTGTTCATTAGACCTTCGAGCTGGAAAAGCTTCTCTTCAAAGTGATTGAGCGTACCACCGTGGTTCTTTTGGTACTCTCTTTTCGTAAGGCTTGTGCGTGGCGCAACACCCGGCTCATAGAGTGGCTGCCCTCTGCTGCCTCCATACGCAAACGCCCGCGCTATTCCTATCGCACCGAGCGCGTCGAGGCGGTCCGCATCCTGGACCACGCAAAGCTCGTGCGTTTTCTCTTTGACTGCTCCATCAAGCGAGTTGCTGAACGAAAGATCGCGCACCACATGCATCACCGCGCTTCGTACGACACTCGACACACGTACACGCGCAAGAAATGTATCGGCGATGGTATAGTCGTCGGCATCTTTGCCTATGAGCTTACGGTCGCCCACATCGTGGAGCAGGGCCGCAAGCTCTATGACGAGCAAGTCGCCGCCCTCCTCCGCATGTATTCGTTTTGCGTTTTCCCGTACACGCGCCACATGCCACCAGTCGTGCCCGGTAGCCTCCCCCGCATGTGCTCGACGGGCAAAGCGCTCCGCTGCCGCCAACATTGTCATGCGCCCATTCATGCACGCATTGTACAGATCACGAAGTCGCTCTGCAATTACAGAACGGCACTCACTCAGTCAGTATTGCGAAGATATCATTTTTGGGACATACTGGGTGCTATAGCGGCTCACCAGCCGCTTCTCCGTATGCGTTTATCGCCTCACACTCTGCTTCACGTGCTGCGCCGCTTTTCTCCGGAAGCGCCAGCCTTGATTCTGACCGTTGGACTCGCACTTACGGCCGCCAGCGTGATCTATGCTGAGAGCATGCTTGTCGATCGCGACATGATGCGCTTTCGCACGGATGCGGAAGAAATGACATTCCGCGCAAACGCGGCACTTATGAGTCACGTAAGTATACTGCGCTCGCTCGCAGGTTTCTTAAGTGCCACCCCGGCCATGCCAAACCAGTCTCAATTTCATCTTTTCGCGAGCCGTCTCGAACTTGAACGCAACTATCCATCAGTGCAAGGACTTGGGTACACTCATGTATTTAGTCCCGGCGCGTACAAGAACGCACAAGCCTTTGCGGCTCAACAAGGTGTAGGTAACATCACGTATTGGCCGGTGAGCGAGCGGCCTGAGTATCACGCCATACTGTACCTTGAGCCGCTGAACGAACGGAACAACAAGGCGATCGGCTACGACATGCATACGGAACAAACACGACGGGAAGCCATGGACCAAGCGCGCGACACAGGCTTGCCCGTCATGACAGGCAAAGTAACCCTTGTGCAAGAGATCGATGAAGACAAGCAAGCCGGCTTCCTCGTATACCTGCCCGTGTATAGGACGAACACCGACCTCGAGACCACGGAGGGTCGGCGGGCGGCGCTACGCGGCTTCGCGTATATGCCCTTCCGCGCGGGCGACTTTTTTGACACTACGCTTGGCGCCGATATGCATCCACACATAGATGTCGCCGTATACATGGGAACGAGTACGAGCGAAGAGACTCGCGTCTATGCCTCGCACGGTTACGCGGCGACACGAACTATTGAGGACGGTTTTGTGATGAGTAGAAGTTTGGACACCGGTATAGGGCAAACTTGGACATTGGTGTATGTCGCAGCGCCTGACTATCGATCACAAGGAGACCGTGAACTTCTACTCTTTTTCAGCTTGATAGGCTGCCTCACCACCTTTGGCCTATGGTACATCACACGGCAGGAGGTGCGCATGCACGAGGCACTGAGCCGGAAAAAGGACGAGTTTCTGCATATGGCCGGGCATGAGCTCCGTACACCTATTACAAGTCTGCATATGTACGCGGACTTGCTCATGAGCAAGTGCGAATCGCTAGGCCAAAAAGAAGCGGAACCACTTTTAACGAAAATGGACCACCAGATACGCACCGTGGCACAACTCATCGACGATATGCTCGATACTGCACGTATTGAAAACGATAGCCTGCGCCTAGCACCTTCGCGTTTCCGTATCACGGATGTCGTAGACGAGGCCGTAGACGCGGCAAAGGCCCAGGCCAAGGACCGCACTATTCACGTCACAAAGGCATGCACCCCCGAGGTAGTGGCGGACAGGCAGCGTATCGGGCAGGTGCTTAACAACCTTCTCTCTAACGCACTCAAGTACTCCGCGAACGACGCCGACGTGCAGGTGCGACTGCGCTGTACCCGCGAACAGGTACTTATTGAGGTGGAAGATTTTGGGCTTGGGATACCTTCCGACAAGCTTTCACATGTATTTGACCGCTACTACCGCGTGAGCGGCGATGAGGATGCTCCGCAGGGACTGGGGCTCGGGCTCTATATCTCGTCCGTGATCATGCACCTGCACGAGGGGAGCCTCGGTGTACAGAGTGTCGAGGGGAAAGGGTCCACGTTCACGATGTCGCTTCCCCGCGCAAGGCAAGGCTAGAAAGAACCACGCTGTGCACGCAGCGCGCGAAATGCCCATCTAGCCCATGAGCCTAGCGAGCGCCCAGACGCCAAACACGAAGAGCGCCAAAACTATCGCACCCAAGACAGCGAGGACTGCGGTAAAGAGTGTATTGTAGCGAGCCGAGCGCGTGCGTGCGGCTGCCATGATGTACTCGGGTATATGACGATGCGCAAAGGACAAACCCATCGGCACCAGCAAAAGGTCATCTATGAGGCCTGCAAGCGGCACAAACTCGGGCAAGAGGTCCACGGGACTCACAAGATACACGAGTGATGCAAGAATAGCGAGCCGGGCCACAGGTGACGCCCTGCTATCGCCCAACGCGAAAAGGAGCGCGAGCGCTTCGCGTTTTACGCGCAGTAGGTTGCTCATGCGCAGTACCCCCGCCATACCGCTCAGTATGCCATGG
>CAYWMQ010000031.1:0-9111 GCA_964459635.1 uncultured Candidatus Saccharibacteria bacterium
GGCACTTCGGCCGTAAAGGGCTCGCGGACGGGGACGCGCACCATAGTCGTAAGCTCGCCATAGCCGTCGCAGTCGGCCACATTGCCGCATTCGCCTATGTCACGACGCTCTACTACATACACCGGACCCAGGGCTTCTTGGCGCTCAAATACGCCGTACTCATAGCCACCCCCTGCCCACCAGCAGTGTACGTACGACATGGCTTTGGTGAAATGTGCATCAGTGCCAAACGGCTGCCTTACAGCATTGCCTGTGCAAGAACCGAGCGCATGTCGCCACACCTCGATACCTTCCGACCCGCCACGGCGTACACTGAGCGCTAAGCGCTGCTGCGGCGCGCCCTCTGTGCCTTGGGCTTCGGTGAGCCATTCAAGCACCGGTGCGTACGTGTGTGCAGTCGCTGTGTTCGGGCCGAGTACATACCTGTCCCCCGCCCATACCCACGTGGCCTCGACTGTTCTAGCTTGGTTGTTACCGACAAGCACTATGTCACGCATGCCACGCGTGCTCGTGGTGCCTACGCGCATATCCTGCACAATTCCTTCATATACCGGCACGTACGCGCCACCACGCTTGAAAAATACAACGTGAGGACAACCAAGCGTACCGCACGAGTATCCACTGCGTAGACGCGCCATATATTCCCCTGCGCCGTCACTGTTGAGGTCTACAGCCCCTACTTCAATGGTCGCTTCAGCACCGGCACCTTGAGCCCCACCCATCTCGCGTGCCGACTTTATGTCCTCAGCAAAATGCGCAGTGGCAAGCTCGTACGCTTCGCCCCGGTCCGCTGCTCTGAAGACAAGGTCGTCTTGCGCTCCCTGCGCCGCAGGCGGAACGTGTGACGTAGGAGGATTTGTCCGTGTTTCTTCGGCCGGCACGAGTGGCGTTTTTGAAGGTGACGCATCCTCCGAAAGGCGACGCTCTTGCTCATAGGTATCCATATATTCACGCGGAACAAAATCCGAAGTTGATGTAGATACCGACTGCCCGTCTGATTCCACATCGGCCAACGGCTGCGTTTTTACTGTTCGCACGGCGTACCACATACCGGTACCAAGAAGCACCGAAAGGATAAGGGGCACAATTTGCTTATACGACATACCTCAAGATGAGCGGGTACTACTGCGTGCGTATGTGGCACTTGGGCGCACAGAGTTACTCCCCACGTGACTTCATAGTACCCGATACTAGTGATTCCGCTCCCCCGATGTACACAGCCCTTACATATGGACGCACGAAGTGCGTGCGTTTGGGAGGAGAAAAAAGCGTACGTATCGCTTCTAGGCTCTTCCTATCGGGACGGCCGGCAGCCACAAGACCGCGGGTATACCAAGCCACGAAACATTGACCTGCGCGTAGATTTCCTTATACTCACGAGGGTTTTCGTTTTTCTGTCAACAGTCCACAGAGGAAGGGACGCAGCATGGATCTTTACACAAGACACCACCACGTGGAAGGCCGCATCTTGATGCTCGGCTGCGGGAGTATCGGCCAAGGGCTGCTTTCACTCCTGCTACGCCACTTCATCATTAAGCCGTCCCAGATTACGGTCATTAGTGCGGACGGCCGCGGGCGAGACGTGGCTGAGGAGTGTGGAGTTCGGTTCTTTGTGATGCCGATCACGAAGGAAAATTACCGCGACTTGATTCCCCACTATGTGCGCGGCCCTAAGGACATGCTCATCAATGTGTCTGTAGAGGTGTCGAGCGTGGCACTCGTAAAGCTCTGCCGCGAGCTCGGCGCCCTCTACATAGACACATGCATCGAGCCCTGGAAGGGGGCGTACATAGACCCGAGCCTTAGCATCTCAGAGCGGAGCAATTACGCGCTTCGTGAGAGTATGCTTGCGCTTAGGACAGATGCACCGGCACCTACCGCTATCGTTGCCCAGGGCGCGAACCCGGGGCTCGTGTCCCAGCTGCTTAAGGAAGCACTGATGAACGTGGCACGCGATACCGGGTACTCTGGCGACGCGCCGGATTGCCGCGAAGACTGGGCGCGACTTGTGCAGGAGCTTGGGGTGAGGGTCATCCACATCGCCGAGCGCGACACGCAGGTGGCAAACGTGCCGAAGCGTCCCGGCGAGTTCGTGAACACATGGTCCATTGACGGCTTTGTGAGCGAGGGGTGCCAGCCGGCTGAGCTAGGCTGGGGTACACACGAGTGGACGATGCCACACGACGGCGCTGGGCACGCGTTTGGTTGCGAATCTGCTATTTATCTCAAGCGACCCGGTGCCGGTACACGCGTACGCACATGGACACCGCTTGAGGGACCGTTCCATGGCTTCCTCGTAACGCACAACGAGTCCATATCCATTGCCGACTACTTCACCCTGCGAGACGGAAGCGAAGTACTGTACCGGCCGACTGTGCATTATGCCTATCATCCCTGTGATGATGCAGTGCTTTCCCTCCATGAGCTTGCCGGTAAGAACTGGCAGCAGCAGGTGAAGCAGCGCCTCATGATGGGCGAGATCGTATCCGGTGTGGATGAACTCGGCGTGTTGCTGCTGGGCAACCTACCGAACGGCAAGTCCGGCTATTGGTATGGCTCAGTGCTCAACATCCAGCAAGCACGGCTGCTGACAGCTTACAACAACGCCACAAGCCTGCAGGTGGTCGCGGGGCTGCTTGGGGGCATCGCGTATGCCTTCAAAAATCCCGCACAGGGACTCCTCGAGGCAGATCAACTGCCGCACACAGATGTCCTCAGAGTCGCACGACCATACCTGGGCTTGGTAATAGGAGAATACACCGACTGGACGCCGCTTGACGGACGCCGACCCGGGGACGACCCGCTCTTCCCAGAACCGCACTTGGACCTCAGGGACCCTTGGCAGTTTACGAACTTCCGGGTCAGCTAACCACTACGCGCCGCTTCTCGTAAGCGGCGCGATTCTTTTTATCTTAGCGAACAGCACGCTAGCACGTGGCGCCTGCCTCGCAAACACTCCGTCCCTCTCCCTGCCACGCGAGCATTCCCCCGTCGAGGTTAACGACCGACGTAAAGCCCATGGAGCGCATCACCTCAAGCGCCTGCCCGCTCCGGCCGCCACTACGGCAGTAGATGGCGTATGGCGTACTTTTATCAAGTTTCTCAAGCTCCGCTCGAAAAGACGGCGCTCGGAAGTCTATGTTGCGCGCACCCTCAAGATGCCCTGCTGCGTACTCCTCTGGCGTTCGTACGTCGAGTACCGTAGGCTTCGCTTCGTCCACGTACGCGGCAAACGCGTCCGTCTGAATAGTTTGCATGCCGACGAGGCGCTGCTGGTTGGTGTAAGTCATAGAAAAATACATCGCGCCTACGCTTAAGACAAGCGCTGCGCCAATTAGCGTAAACTTGTTAGTGAGTACTTGTTTCATGCACGGATACTACACCGCACAGTGCCACACATGCAACAGAAGCGCCAGTGTGCACAGCCGGGATTGCGGCCCTATACCACTCCTACGTACTATTGCAGTAATAGAGTGGGATAACGCAGAGCCGTTACACCTTCAGATTCATGCACCAAGCTTCTGGCGCATGAATAGAGGGGGAAGCCTTCGAAGTTCTTTGATACGCTCGAACAGCGCACGTACTTGTGCGTGTTCTTATATACAAGAAGCCATCAGAAAATAGTGGTCCCGCACCCGGGACGCACCATCTAAGGAGGTATCAATGGATACGCACGATACCGCTACACCCCACTGCATGGGTTGCAAGAAGCCCATACACGATGAGCCGTTTCTACATGAAAGCGCGCTCGGTGTTACTATCGTTGCGCACGACGAACACTGCTGCCTTGATGCGTATGAGCACGTGGTACTGGAGCACCTGCACCGCATGCGCGCGCATGTCACACGCTGGACACACGCACTAGAGTATGACCACGCCCCGCAACACGACGACCTCATGAGAGGCGTCCACGAGTAGGAGGATGAAATGAACGACCAAGTAAGGAAAGATGCCGAAACGCAGGAACGCATGCGCCGCGTCCGCCACGAAGACGCAAAGTACCGTGATGCACTTGACCGCATACACGAGCTTGAAGTTCAGCTTGGGGAGCTACGTGCGGTAGACGCCGCATGTACCGCAGCACCCATTGTGCCACTTGCGGATTCAAAAACATCGGAAGCAACGGCGGTGGCGCTTGCCTCCGACTGGCACGTTGAAGAGCTTGTTGACCCGAAGACCGTGCAGGGCGTCAACAAGTACAACCCTGAAATTGCGCGGGAAAGAGCGCGTAGCTTTTTTCAGCGTATTGTGAAGCTTACCGAAAAAGAGCGGCAGGACGTGCGCATAGACAACCTGGTGCTTGGTCTGCTGGGTGATTTCTATAGCGGCGCCATACATGATTCACTACCCGAAATCTGTGCCATGCGCCCGGTGGAAGCGGTGATATATGCGCAAGAGCTCATTTCTTCCGGCTTGCAGTTTTTGCTTAATCACGGCAAGTTCAAGAAGATCACCGTTGTCTGCAAGGTGGGCAATCACTCGCGCATCACACCCAAGATCCACGTAGCAAGTGAGCTCGGTAACAGCCTTGAGTACGGCATGTACTGCTCGCTTGCGCGAAAGTTCCCTCAGTGTTCCTGGCTTATCGAGCCGAGCTATCACAGCCACTTCACGGTGTACGGCCGCACGATACGCTTCGCGCATGGCTGGGCTATTCGTTCGCTTGGCGGCATTGGCGGCATTTATCCGGCGCTCTTGCGTGCGGAGTACCAGTGGAATCTCAGCAGACCGGCTCACCACAGCTTGATGGGACACTTTCACTCGTACACGTCCGTAGGCCGTGGCGGCATCGTCATAAATGGGTCGCTCATCGGCCATACGGCGTATGCTTCTGCCGTGGCTCGCGCTGTCGTCGAGCAGCCCACGCAAGCGCTCTTCCTGCTCGACAAGAAGCGGGGTGTGACTGTGCAAATACCTATCTTAGTCTAGGAGGTAGCCATGTCTGCACACATCCCAAAGGAAATGAACCCGGTGGACATCTTGGACAAGCGCACACTTACCGAGATGGCCACGTGCCCGCAATGCGAGAAAACGGTACCCGTTATGACCGGTGTACTGTATGACCACATCTACCCTACGAAAGAGGGGCCGGCGTATCTCAGAATCTTCTTCTGCTCGTACGAATGCATCCTCAAGGCACTCGGCCCCGACGGCAACGCGTAGTGGAGCCACTATCCTGATGACATCTACACTCGAAGCGATACGGTAGTGGCGAGCCCTGTAAACGGACTCGCCACACCACCACAAACCCTGCCGCATGAAGCTACCCGGCATCGCGAGAAAGCCCCACCCTTCGTGGGGCTTTTCGTGTACACGTACGCTCCCGTACGAGTATTGCACTCGAAGTGGCGCGTACTACTATAGTGGTAGGTACGAGCGTGGCGCCGGACAGGATGTTCCGTGCACCGTGACACATAAGCGCGTGGCGCAAGGCCGACGGAGGTCTCGATGTTGTTCCCTGACAACTTTGAATTCTGTGATGTGAATCGCCCCAAGCCCATGGTGTACCATCGGCGGTGCGAAGCGTGCGGTCGCACATTCTTAACCGTGCAGGGTGTGCGCCATTGCAGAGAGCGGTGCGAGCGTTTCGCGGAGATTCACTTCGGGGTGAGCTACATGGCCCTCCTTTTATACATGGCCCGCACGTACCCGCACCCGCCTAAAATCGTACGATACGGAGGTAAACCATGACGTACGTACCTACATGCATGCAACCGTCGCAGGTGATGGACGCGGACGAACTGCGCGCCAGAAGATCCTGTGCGTACTGCAAACATGAGCGTCCGTCTGCAGACGGCATGGTGTACGAGCGCATGTACCCCACTTCAAAGGGGCTGCAGTACGGGCATGAATTTTGGTGCGACTTTGTGTGCATTCTCCTCGGCCTGGAGCCGGACGGACATGCGTAGCCTGACTGTTCTTCGTCGCACCGTACTGCAATCGCGGCCTTGTCACTCATGGCAAGGCCGCTTATGCGTATTGGTGCTTTTTCCCATACAGGGAGCTTGCCTGAGCCATACCCCCAGCAGATCTCTTGACCGTGAGTACCACGGGCGTACTGTATTCTACGGAAGTATCGGAGGTCGAAATGATAGAGCTACGCACCACCGGCTTGTACGTGCGACCGGGCTTTACCGCCCGACACCACGCGCACGGCACATCAAGCATTGAGAAGTGGATGACAGGCGACCCCAACTCGGCGCTCGTAGAGTTTTACGAGAAAACAGGTAGGCTGGAGGGCTTGTGTAGGTGCATTACAGAGATGCCCTGCACCGCCGACTGCACGGTGAGCGTACATCCGCACAACGCACAGCACACAGGTGTCATTACGGTGTTCAGTAAGGAACACACGCACCTGGCAAGGCGTATCGTGGCTGACATCGCAGCCGTGACGGAGTACATCGCCCAAGCACCGCACTTTTTGCAATACGAATTTGCGTTCATAGGAACAGTTGTGGTGCACTGCGAGACAGAGTACGTGCCCGCACATACCAAAAAGCGGCACTGATGAGCGCGATCGGAGATACGCAAGCCACCACGTACGGTGGCTTGCATCTTTTGCACGGCGCGATATCGCTTTTTGTAGCCCTGGTGTATACTACCGTGTATGGGTAAAAGACCTACCGGCGTCGGCAACATGAAAAAGTCTCATTCGCACAAGACCGCGAAGCGACTTGCTATTAAAAAAGAGATGCTTGCCGCACGTGCCGCTAAGAAAAAGCGCAAGTAAGATTCGTCGAAGGCGATGGGCGGATTAGCTGTTGGGCGGCTTTTTTGTGTTAGGCAACACTGGACATACGTGCCCGCGAGTACTACAGTACCTAGGCGACTATGTGTCGCATCAATGAAAGGGAGTCCACATGTCTGCCACAAAGGTTGCAATGATCTGGCTAAGCTTGTTCCTTGTTGGCTTCATCGGCCAGCTCGCTACCGGCATTCCGGTTATGGGCGAAAAAGGTATCGTTATGATGCCTCCCACCACGTTCGCACTGGTCGTTTCTGCCATGGGGCTGAGTGGGCTTGGTGCAACCATCGTCAGCGTGATGCTCGGCTGCACACAGCCACTCATGCGGGCGGTTGCGCGCATGTTCAAGTAAACGTGGCGCATTAGGCCCTAAAGGCCGTCCCATGGGACGGCCTTCTGCGTTTCACGCTTAGAATTTAGGCGGCGTCGCGCACACCCCCCTTCATGCGCACCATGTCATCATCCATGAGCTCCATCTTGGCCCGGTGCAGCGCCGCTTCCAAAGCCGCCATGTTGTCCTCATGTCTTCGTACTTCGTTCGCTATGGCCCCGGAGAGATTTTCTATTTGCGCCTCCAGATGTTCCCTGCGTGTCATTACACGCCCGAGCGATTCGGCCTCAGGCGCGGGTTCGAACTGCACCACTTCGGCCATCGCATCATCCTGCGGCTCGGGCACCGTAGCTTCCCCCGGCTCGCGCGCATCTGCCTCCGCACGGACATGACGCTCTCGTACCTTTTGACGCAGCTTTTCATACTTCTCCAAATCAATTACCCCGGAGGGTAATTTTTCAGAAGTCATGGTGCGCGAGCTTATCCGACCCGCGGATCATCAGGTACTTCATCGTGCGGGTCTTCCCTCTTCTCTATCTCATGGAGCTCCTCTAGTGCATCCAGGTGCTCCTTCACCTCCGCCGCTTCCCCCTCACGCCCCATTTCCACGTGCTCAGCGTGTACCGCTTCCAGGTTTGCGCGTATCGCGGCCTGCAGCTTATCGTCGTCTCCGGGGTGAAACCCACGCGCCTTGGGGCTCGTAAGATCAAGCTCGTCTTCCGTATCCTCGCGTACGTCTTGTATGTCGTCATTCATAGTAAGTGCCTTTAGTAACTCAACAACATCATCATTCTATACCCTGCCAAAAGGTACGCAAACACCATTCCCGCGCCCTCATCTAGAGCAACGGCACCGGCGCAAAAACCAATAGCGCCCGGCACGGAAAAAGAAGACAGGTATTATTGCTTTCTGGGTCTACCTACCACCAAACCAAGAACCACAGGGCAAGCCCCATGGTTCTTGAGTGCCCGCGCATGCTGTTAGCTCGTGACCTCGGATGATGTGTCATATATACCGCAACTATCCTTCCACCAACACCGTAAATCCGCCATACGCCATGTTGTTCATTTCAAATGGCATGACCGTATCTTTTTCTTCTTTTGCCTTCACTGCCATTTCTTCCATCACTTTTGCGTTAACCTCGTCACGGTGTTCCCTTGAGTTAAAAATGATGAACGAGAACCACACCTCTTCATCCGACCCCGACCCCGCCATGTCAGGAAACCTACGATGCATCATCTGTTCCATCCCCTCCATACCCGCCGGTACCTTGGGTTCAAGGTCATCGCCCACACACTCAAAGTACTGAAGCGCGCCGTACTTCATCCACACGTCTCTGCCTTCTTGTGCCATTGTTCTGTATTCGTCTCTTTTGTTTTTGGGGACAACGAGGACAAACCCGTCTACATATTTTTCCATAGCATTATTTGTATCTTCATACTTGTAATACTTCGTACGCACGCTGTGCATCTGTACCTGTATAGCACGGGTAGCGTTAGCACAGTATGAAGAACACAGTGGGGCCGCTCTTTGGTGCCGAGCCGCATGCTAGGGATTCGCGTTTTTGGAAGTTATTGGGGACAGTTATTGGGGACAGGGACAATATTCTCGCTGTATGTGTGTTGTAATATCAACTTTGTTTAGGTCGCCCAGGTCCTCTCAGTGTATGCACAAGTCCAAAGTGCTCAATCGTGTCCTCCACCCACTCGCTGCTGCCGTACGGTTTACCTTTGTTCACTGAATAGCGAAGAACATCCAGTTTCTCTGCTGGCGTATAGTCATTCACCATCTCTAGATACTCTGTGGGTAGGTCAAATGGCAACGGATCAAGCAGTTTCTTCTGCTTTGCACTCCCCTTTTCTCTTCGCCAAAGACTCGACCATTGCCAGCCTTCGGCTCTTTGCACAAGCTTGGCACGTTATTGGGGACAGGGACAATATTCTCGCTGTATGTGTGTTGTAATATCAACTTTGTTTAGGTCGCCCAGGTCCTCTCAGTGTATGCACAAGTCCAAAGTGCTCAATCGTGTCCTCCA